>CAYUHO010000007.1:12706-14331 GCA_964444445.1 uncultured Piscirickettsiaceae bacterium
AATGGTGGTGTTCCTGGTGCAGATATGAATGGTTTTTCTTCAAATAATTTAGAGATTAGCAATTACGCTGGTGGTTATACAGGTAAAAATATAGAAATTGCAATTATTGATACAGGCTTAGAAATTGGGCATGAAGATTTGCAGGCAAATGTGATAGAGAATGGTAGTTATAATTTCTCTCACGCTTCTAATGGTAAATCCAAGTTTGATACCACAGCAATTACAAATGATGGCGACCACGGTACTGGTGTGGCAGGTATTGCAGCTGCTAGAGGAGTCAATGGCATTGGTATAATGGGTGTTGCCCCTAAAGCTAGCTTAAGGGGGTTTAATTTATTAAGTAATGCTGCTTCGGTTAATGAGTTAGCTTCATTAGGGCATCAATATTCAGTTGATAGTTTTAATGGTATTATGGTTAATGATACGGTAAGTGTTTTTAACAAAAGTTATGGAACGAATCCTGACAAGGTATTAGATGAACTTGATGATTCAGAACAAACGATTCTTAGTAATGTTTTGGATGTCATGAAGGAAGGGACAGAACAATTAAGACAAGGAAAAGGTGCTTTGTATGTAAAAGCCGCAGGTAATGAATATTATGGTGGTCAAGCCTTTACTCAATCCTATTGCTCTGAAGCCATTGCAAAGGATATAACCTGTTATAACGCTAGTCAAGAACCTGAAAATGTAACCCCTTACCAAATTGTGGTTGGGGCGTTTAATGCCAGTGATGAACGTTCTTCTTATAGTAATACCGGTTCTGCTATTTGGGTGGTTGCTCCAGGGGGAGAGTTTGGTGATGATGCTCCTGCTATTATGACAACGGATCAATCGGGTTGTGCCAGCGGTTATAGTCGAGATGAAACGGATATTAGCCCAAATACGTCTTTTAATCGTGGGACAGAAAATGAAAACACAGGTTGTAATTACTATTCCGCTTTTAATGGTACTTCCTCTGCAACCCCTGCGGTGAGTGGTGCAGTCGCCCTTATTTTATCGGCTAACCCAAATGCCAGGTGGCGTGATGTTAAATATATTTTAGCAAAAACCGCTAGAAAACTTGATGAAGACTTGGCTGAAACCACAATGACACTAGAGAGTAGTGATCAAGTCATTGACCAAGCTTGGGTAACCAATGCCGCGGGTTATCATTTTAGTAATGCTTATGGCTTTGGTGCGGTGGATATTCTTAATGCCGTGGCACTAGCAAAAACAAGACAAAGTGGAGACTTAAACTTATCCAGTATGATTGTTGATGAAGTGCCACTGCAAGAGTATAGCACGCAGAATATCATTAAGAATGAAACAAAATCAGGGCTTAGTAAAATAATCAACGCAACCAGTAATCTTACAATTGAATCAGTGGAATTAGTTGTTGATATCTCTGCAACGGATTCTTCTAGTAATAGAGAGGACAATAAAATTGATGCTTCCGATTATCTGATTGAATTAACCTCGCCTTCAGGTACAAAATCCATTTTAATGACCCCATTTAACGCTTTTTTATCTGGGGTTGATATGCCAAACTTCAAAATGATTTCAAATGCTTTTTATGGTGAGTCTTCTATTGGAGTATGGACTTTAAAAATTACCGATGTGGATGGAAATACGGCTAATTATATTAA
>CAYUHO010000007.1:14431-19381 GCA_964444445.1 uncultured Piscirickettsiaceae bacterium
CTTGCCAGTTGGTGGCAGAGAAGGCAGGTAAATCTTATCAGGTTAAGCCCTTAAGGTTTGCAACCGTGGTTGCACCTGAAGACTTACCTAAAAACCTAACTGCAAATCTGCTTGAACGAAATGGGATGTGGTTTATTTATCAAGCAGAAGATGAGCTTTTTTCAAAAGCAGAATGTGCTTCGCAGAAAAAACACGGGATTGAAATTCTTCCAGTGCTTTTTAATCGTAGTAGTGGACATAATGCCGTAATTAATGGTGTTTTTGCAATTAAAACCTATCGTGAAAAAGATATTCATTTGGTTGCTAACAAACACAATTTTAGAAAAATAACCCAACTTCCCAATCGTTTTACCGCTATTTTTGATGTTAAACCTCAGTCATCTTATGATGCTTTGATAGAACAGTTAGAAGACGATAAAGACATTGAAAAACTCGTACCTTTATTGTCTGAACCCAGAAACAGAACACGTTAAAGTTCAATTGATTTTGTGAACTGGTCAGTTTATCTACTAGAGTGTGCCGATAATACCCTGTATTGCGGCATCACCATCAATCTAAAGAAAAGGGTAAGACAACACAATGGTGAACTGGTAGGTGGTGCTAAATACACCAAAATACGCCAACCCTGTAAGCTTGTCTACTCAGAATCAGCGAAAGATAGAAGTGAAGCTTCTAAACGCGAGCTTGAAATTAAAAAACTAAGCAGACAGCAAAAAACAGTATTGATTGCGAAAAATCACCAAGGGGGGTAGTTCTACACTGTTACCCCCCCTTGGTGATTTTTAGGTTTTTTTAATGAATAAATAGCCCGCAATTAGGGTTGTGATGGTTTGGATATGCACTTGAAACTCTCCATACTGCAAATCGCTGATAAGCGGAAGGGCGGCAATGGCGATTAAGGCTAAGCCTAGCTCTTTTCTTTTTTGTCTTTTGTTTTGCTGTTCTATTTTTTGATTGAGTTCGGCAATTTGTATTGCGGTTTGATTAAAATCGGCGTGAGTGAGTTTATTAAGGGTACTATGAATTAACCCTGGTAATTGCGGTGCTTGTTCTACCCAAAATGGTAGGTTTGATTTTACATTCTTGACTAAGCTTTGTGCGCCCACTCTATCTTTCATCCAGTTTTCTAGGAAGGGTTTTGCCGTGTCCCATAAATCTAATTCATCATCTAATTGGCGACCTAGCCCTTCAATATTTAGTAGGGTTTTTTGCAGTAGTACTAGTTGAGGTTGTACTTCCATGCCGAAACGTCGAGCAGTTTGGAATAGACGTAGTAGGAAGAGCCCGAATGAAATTTCTTTAAGCGGCCTATCCCAAATGGGTTCGCAAACAGAACGAATTGCGGATTCTAATTCATTGACACGAGTGGTTTTTGGTACCCATTCGGATTCAATATGTAGTTCAGCAACACGTAGGTAATCACGGTTAAAGAAGGCTAAGAAGTTTTCTGCAAGGTAGCGTTGATCTTCGGGGGTGAGTGTTCCCATAATACCGAAATCAATTGCTGCATAACGCCCATCTTCTAAAACAAAAATATTACCTGGATGCATGTCTGCATGGAAAAAGTTGTGTTTAAATACTTGGGTGAAGAAGATAGTAACGCCCATGGCAGATAAATCCGTTAGGTCAATGCCTTGTTGTTGTAGTTCGTCAACTTCTGACACACGGGTTCCGTAAATTCGTTCCATGGTCATGACATTATCATTAGTGTATGACCAGTAGATTTCAGGCACGTAAAGCAGGTCGGAATTTTCAAAGTTGCGTCTAAGTTGGGTGGCATTGGATGCTTCACGCATCATGTCTAATTCATCCAGAATGGTTTTTTCAAATTCTTCAACTACTTCAACAGGGTGTAGGCGTTTGGATTCTTTAACCGCTGCTTCTAACAATTCTGCTAATGAACGCATGATGGATACGTCTTGCTCGATAACGGGTTTGATGTCTGGACGGACCACTTTTACAACAACGTCTGTGCCATCGTAAAGTGTAGCGGTATGAACTTGAGCGATAGAGGCAGATGCCATCGGGATAGGGTCAAAACTGGCAAAGGCTTCTTGAATTGTTTTCTTTAATCCCTGTTCGATGATTTGTATAGAGTGTTGTTCATCAAAGGGTGGACAATCGTCTTGTAGCTTACGTAGCTCAACTGAAATATCTTCAGGTAATAAATCTTTACGAGTTGAAATGGCTTGTCCTAGTTTAATAAAAATAGGCCCAAGATCTTCAAGTGCATGGCGAATTCTGACCCCGCGTTCTCCGGTTGATTTCTTGCGCCAATTCCATGGCAGTATCATGTTTGCTAGAATTAGCCATGCGTATTTTGAGTCGGATAAAATTAGATAATCAATCTTATGGTAGGTTAGTACGCGGTTAATTTTGATGATTCGTGAAACTTGAGAGAAGAGGGTTTTTAGTTTTTTCATTGTTTATTATCTTAGTTTTGCGTGAGTGCTTTAAGTCTTTTTTCAAGTTCGTCAACGGATTTCTCTGTTTGTTGGACTTGTTTTTTAAAACGATTTACTTGAGATTTAGTGGGTAGAAGATTTACTTCAAAATGTAAGTATTCTTCGATGGTTTTCCCTGTTTTTTGTTTGGTTGCCTTAAGTTTCTGTTGACCGTTGCGAAGAGTAGAACCTATTTGAAAGGCAATCATGTCGCCCGTGTAATGCGAGAGCATTTCTTCCCAGTCAATTTCGATAGAATGTAATGCTGTTAAGAAGTCTGTACCAACGGTATCTCTTTTATCGGCTTTAGTTTGATGTGAAATCCAGTCAATAATGGTTGTTTTAAGCTGGCTGTCTGCTTGCCCTAGTAAATGGGTTTGCACCACAAAAGTGTTGTTTTCGTTATTAGATTGATAAATAACAAAGAATGTTTGTTTGATATCGGTAAAGGTAAGCTGAATTACTTTTTCATCGACCTTGTTAAATGCACTACCTTGTTCTTCATCTAGTTTTATTTTTTGATTTAAAATTAATTCAAAGGCTTTTGATAAGCTGGTACTGATAGTTTCTTTAATACTCATAATTTACTCGTTAGTATTTCCAGCCACGGTGCAATGCAACAATACCATTCGACATGTTTAGGTATTCAGCCTTGTCAAAACCTGCATCATTCATCATGGATTTTAGGGTTTCTTGGTCTGGGTGCATACGGATAGATTCCGCAAGGTATTGATAACTTTCTTCATCATTAGCAATCATTTTCCCAAGTTTTGGCAAAATTTTGAATGAATAAAAATCGTAGGCTTTAGCCATTAATGGTTGGGTAACTTTCGAAAACTCTAACACCATTAATTGTCCGCCTGGTTTTAGTACACGGTATATTTCGGCAAGCGCTTGGTCTTTATTGGTCACGTTACGCAAACCAAAAGCAATGGTGACTAGGTCAAATGTATTGTCTGCATAGTTCAGGGCTTCGGCATTGCTGATAACATAATCGACATTACCGATAATTCCTAAGTCTGTTAAGCGATCTCGACCAACTCGTACCATGCTTTCATTAATATCAGCTAAAACAACTTTACCTGTTTTACCCACTCGTTTGGAAAATTGCTTGGTTAAATCACCCGTTCCTCCTGCTAAGTCAAGGACGATATTGCCTGGACGAATACCACTGAGTTCTATGGTATGACGTTTCCAAAAACGGTGAATACCCATTGACATGACATCGTTCATAATATCGTAGTTACTGGCAACGGAATCAAAAACGCCCTTTACTTTTTTTACTTTTTCTTCAACTGAAATTTCGCTGAAACCAAAGTCGGTGGTTTTTTTTGTGTTACTCATTTTAGTTCCTTGCTTTGTGCGTTTGAAGCTTTTACTTTATGTAAATAAGTTTGCCAGTATTTTTCATAGTAAATGCCAAAATCATACAAACTATCCCAACTATAAATGCCGGAGTCATGTCCGTCATCAAACGTAAGTTGAATGGCATAGTTTCCGATAGGGGTTATGGCATCAATATTGACGTTTTGTTTGTTTAATTGTAACACTTCTTGCCCTGGTGCATGCCCTGTCACTTCTGCAGAGGGAGAATGTACCCTTAAAAATTCACAGCTGTACTCAAATGTTTCACCTGTATCAAAACGGATGATTAATTTTTTTGATTTGTGTTTTAATTTAATATCAGTTGGTTGGGGCATGAAAATGTACTTTCGTAACTATTAGAAAGACATTGTAATTTAGCAGCGGGGGCTTAGCAATAAAAGTTGGTAGTTGAATTGGATAGGTTGTATTTAGTTATTCAGTGTTTTTTGTTGAGGATGCTGAATAACTAATCAAAGCAAAGAACTACATGTAACTGTTTTGCATCATACGACGCAGTTCAACATTTTCTTGCATCATCTTTTGCTGTAGCCTATGAGAGTAGCGCATGATTGAACGCATAATGTTATAAACAACCTTTGGGTGTGATTCTAGTTTTGCTTCAAAGTCTTCTTTTGATAAAAATAAAACAGAAGCTTTTTTACGCGAAACCAGTTTCATCGAGTGTGCTTCGTCATCAATAAAGCTAAGTTCACCAATCATACTTCCTTTGTTGACGGTTGCGATATGAACGGTCCCACCTGTACCGCCTGTTTCCTTAAAGATATCAAGCTTGCCTTTTATTAGAATGTAAAGCATGCCGTCTTTGGTACCAGCATCAAAAAGGACTTCTTCTTTTGAGAGTTCTTTATGCTTTACAATCTCAGAAAGGATTCCGCACTCTTCCATGCTAAGGTCTTCACCAAGTATTGATTCGTAAATTAATTGCGTATTTGCTGTTTCAGCCATTGTATTTTCCTCATTATTTATTGTTTAAAACTTTTAGTCGTTATTTTTTTAGTTGTTAATTTTCTTTATTGGAAAATGACTATTAAGTTTTTTTAAACGGTAAAATTATACTCTTATATTTTAAGAAGGCACTGAATAAACGCATGAATATTTTATTACAAATTGTTTTGAAGCG
>CAYUHO010000008.1:0-19209 GCA_964444445.1 uncultured Piscirickettsiaceae bacterium
TTGCGTCGAATTTTACGGAAGTTGTCGTGCATTTTAGCCCGTAAAAAATAATTGGTGGTTGTTAAGTGTTTCCTTAAGGAGACACTGAATAACTAACTTAATTTCTGGCAACGCCAAGTTTTCACCTACAAGGCATCATTTTGAAATGCTATCTAGATAACATAAAAAATGATAACGCAGTAGGTGGAAACTTGGCTAAGCCCCGCAGGGAGGGGCTTTAAGCTAGACTACTCATCGTTATGATTCTTGACAATGGAATAACCATTGCCTGCAAATCATGCCTAGATTAGACTAGCTTAAAGTCTCTCAGAATTTTAAGTTAGTTGTTCAGTGTCTCCTTAACTTCCTTTCGGTTATCTCTTTAATTATTTTCCATTCATTTTCTTCATTCACCCAAATAATTTTCTTGTAGGTAAAATCAGAATAACGATCTGATTTATAATCTTGTAAAAAAGAGGTTTCAATTTTATTATTTTCAATAAAGCTAACATTTATGTTTGTTAAACTTACTTTTATAAAAGCCGGCTTTTGGATGCTCAAGCGCCTACTTTTTTCCCAAGTCTCCCTGGATTCAATGCCTTGCGGAAGATAATTCTTGCTATAGATTGCTAAATAATCAACCACCTGCTTTTGCGACCAATATTCGTGCCAACTCAACAATTTCTTCAACACTTCTTCTTTTTTGCTTTCTTCAGTGTTTGTATTAGATTTCTCTTTAAAATTTAATTCTTTTGTTTCAATAATCGAAACATTTTTTTCTTGCATCTGCTCTTTGCTTGTAAGCAAAGAAGAATTCTTCGAATTTAACAAACCTTGTTTATCTTCTTTGAATTGAACCATGCTATAGATTATAAGAGCAAGGAATATAATAAATGTTAAGACGGCGAGTTGCAAAAAGATATTCTTATACCAAGGTTGCCCCTTTCCAATCATCCTAAAATGCTCTTCTTTAATGTCTTGACTATCATCGGAAAAAGCTGCCATTAAAAGCTTATCAGCAAGTAAGTTTATTCCTCTAGGTAATCCATTCGTTATTTTGTGTATTTTTTTTGAAGTTTTTGCATCAAAGAGTTCGCTCCCCGTATAACCAGCAATATACACTCTTGAATTTAAATAACGCATAACCTCAACCTGATCTAGGGAAGGGAGATATACACTGCTTGCTATCCTATCTTTTAATGGTTTTAAACGTTTATCATTTAGAGTGACGTCTAATTCAGGCTGACCAAATAGTACAATTTGCAATAATTTTTTTGTTTGTGTTTCTAGGTTAGCTAGCAACCTCACTTCTTCTAAGGTATCAACCATCATTGATTGCGCCTCATCTACGAGTAAAACAACCGATTGTCCCGCTTTGTGCCTTTGCATTAAATATAACTGTAAAGCTTTGACTGCTTCTAGTTTTAATGCATCTCTTTCAAGTGGAATTTCAAGCTCTGAGCAAATGGATTTTAGAAAATCAACAGGGGATAGATTTGGAGAGGTAACAAAAACCTTAACAACATTAGCAGGTATTTTTCGAGAAACAAGCCTGAGTAAAGTTGTTTTACCTGAGCCGACTTCCCCAACCACTTTAATAATTCCATCCCCTCTTGAGAGTGAGTAAAGAATAGAGTGGACAATATTTTCTCGTGACGCATGTTTATAGAAAAAAGTTAAATCTGGTGTTATTTTAAAAGGCAAGTGCTTGAACCCAAAAAAATCTCTATACATGTAATTTGCCACACCATTTATGAAATCGGAAAATATAGCTTTTAAGGATTTTAACTTATCCAGAATGATTAATTAATCTTTTTAAAATTAATTAATCCCTTTAAACAAAAAAACCAGCTATAAGCTGGTTTTTATAAAAGTTAAATAAGAAGAACTTACTAGTTCTTATCTTGATCAACGATTTTATTAGAAGCAATCCAAGGCATCATTCCACGTAGTTTTCTACCAACAACTTCAATACCGTGTTCAGAATTGTTACGTCTAGCCGCAGTCATAGATGGGTAACCAGCTTGACCTTCAAGAATGAACTTCTTAGCATATTCGCCAGATTGGATATTTGCTAATGCATCACGCATTGCTTGCTTAGACTCTTCATTAATGATCTGAGGACCAGTAACATACTCACCATACTCTGCATTATTTGAAATTGAGTAGTTCATATCTGCAATTCCACCTTCAAACATTAAGTCAACAATCAACTTAAGTTCATGCAAACACTCGAAGTATGCCATTTCTGGCTCATACCCAGCTTCAACAAGCGTATCAAAACCAGCTTTAACAAGCTCTACTGCACCACCACATAAAACAGCTTGCTCACCAAATAAGTCAGTCTCACACTCATCACGGAAGGTTGTTTCAATAATACCAGTACGGCCGCCACCAACACCAGAAGCATAAGAAAGTGCGATTTCTTTAGCATTTCCAGAAGCATCTTGTTCAATCGCAATTAGGTCAGGAATCCCGCCACCACGAACAAATTCAGAACGTACGGTGTGACCAGGTGCTTTAGGCGCAATCATGATAACATCAAGATCCTTACGAGGAACAACTTGATTATAGATAATAGAAAAACCATGAGCAAAGGCTAAAACAGCACCCTGTTTGATATTTGGCTCAATTTCATCTTTATATAAAACTGATTGGAACTCATCAGGTGTTAATAACATAACAACATCTGCACCAGCCACGGCGGTTGCAACGTCAGCTGTTTTTAGTCCGTACCCTTCTGCTTTTTTAATTGAAGAAGAACCCGCACGAAGACCAACGGTTACATCAACACCAGAATCTTTAAGGTTAGCGGCATGTGCATGCCCTTGAGAACCAAAACCAATAATCGCTACTTTTTTACCTTGGATAATTGAAAGGTCACAATCTTTATCATAATAAACTTGCATTTTTATTCCTTGTTTTTAAATTAATTTAAAATTATAAATGTAACGATTTCTCGCCACGCATTAAGCCAACCGCTCCAGATCTAACGGTTTCAATAATTAAAGTTCTATCAATAGAGCCAATAAAAGCATCAAGTTTTTGTGCATTGCCAACCAACTGAACCGAATAGGTGGTTGCAGTCACATCAACAATTGTCGCTCTAAAAATATCCGCTAGTCTTTTGATTTCTTCACGCATTTCTGGCGCAGCTTTTAGCTTTACCAGCATCAACTCTCGTTCTAAATGAGCGCTTTCAGTTACATCAACTACCTTAATCACGTCAATCAAACGATTCAAGTGTTTAACAATTTGTTCAATCTGATGTTCAGTACCATTAGACACTAATGTTAGTCTTGATACAGAATCATCTTCTGTCGGAGCAACAGCCAACGACTGAATATTATAGCCACGAGCAGAAAACAACCCTGCTACACGAGATAATGCACCCGATTCATTTTCCATTAACATTGATATTATATGTTTCATATTTATTATCCCCTATACCAAAATCATTTCGTCTAAACCAGCTCCAGCAGGAACCATCGGGTAAACGTTTTCTTGTTGATCGGTAATAATATTTATGAATACAAATTTATCTTTATACTTAGCAGAGAAAACTTCTTCTAAATCTTGTTGCATTGTTTCAGGATTATCAATAGTTACACCAACATGACCATAAGCTTCTGCCAATTTCACAAAATCAGGAAGCGAGTCCATATAAGACATTGAGTAGCGACGATCATAGAAAAATTCTTGCCACTGCCTTACCATGCCCAAAAAGCCATTATTCAAACACACTACCTTGATCGGCAAGCCATACTGCAAACAAGTTGAAAGTTCTTGGATATTCATTTGAATAGAGCCTTCACCCGTCACACAAATAACCGTTTCATCTGGGAATGCCTGTTGAACACCCATAGCGGCAGGAAGACCGAAGCCCATTGTCCCTAACCCACCAGAGTTTATCCAACGACGAGGTTTATCAAAACGATAATACTGAGCTGCAAACATTTGGTGCTGTCCTACATCAGAGCTAACATAAGCATCCCCTTTCGTAATTTCCCAAACAGCTTGCATTGCAGCCTGTGGTTTAATTTTTTTCCCAACTGTATCAAAACTTAAACAATGTGTTTTTCGCCAAGCATTAATTTCTTGCCACCAAAGTGCATTGTTTTCTTCATCGAAACAAACATCTGCTTTATTAATTAAAGCTAACATTTCGTTCAGAACCTGTTTAACAGGTCCAACAATTGGCACATCTACTTTCACATTCTTTGAAATAGATGCAGGGTCAATATCCACATGAATAATTTTTGCATTCGGACAAAACTTAGCTAAGTTTCCTGTCACTCGATCATCAAATCGCGAACCAACCGCAATAATCAAATCTGAATTTTGCATTGCTAAGTTAGCTTCATAGGTTCCATGCATACCCAACATACCAACAAATTGCTTATCAGAAGCAGGGAAAGATCCAAGTCCCATCAAAGTATTTGTGACGGGGCAACCCAGTCGATGCGCAATAGCTATCAAGTCTTCGGAAGCGTTATCTAAAACGACACCGCCGCCTGTATATAAGATAGGTTTTTTTGCTTCCTTGATTAATTCAATTGCTTTTTTAATCTGTCCACTATGCCCTTTTGTAACTGGTAAATAAGAGCGTAAACTAACTTCTTGTGGATATTCATAAGTGCTTTTGGCGTTTTGTACATCTTTAGGGATATCTATAACAACTGGACCGGGTCTGCCAGTGGTTGCGATATGAAACGCTTTTTTGAGCGTATCAACTAAATCATTAACATCTCTAACTAAAAAGTTATGTTTAACAATCGGTCTTGTAATTCCAACCGTATCAATTTCTTGAAAGGCATCTAAGCCAATCAATTCTGTAGCGACCTGTCCTGTTATTACAACCAATGGAATTGAATCCATAAAAGCAGTTGCAATACCAGTAATAGTATTCGTCGCACCAGGTCCGGAAGTTACAAGAGAGACTCCTGGTTTACCAGTAGAGCGGGCGAACCCATCTGCAGCATGTACTGCAGCCTGTTCGTGACGGACTAAAATATGTTTTATTTTTTTAGCGTCTGTATCAAGGGCATCATAAATAGGCAAAGCAGCTCCGCCAGGATAACCCCAAATATACTCTACGCCTTCATCTTCCAAATAATGGATAAGAATCTGGGCACCAGTTAATTCCACAACATTTTCCTCATTTAACTAAAACACGTTTATTTATTACGTGTATTTTCAACAAGTTAACCGCCTAACATTAAAGCAGATTAACTCACACTTTTTATTTACCCAATTTTCAAATAGGGAAAAGCGAGATTATAACGGATATTAGTGCTTGAATAAACCCAAAGGAATTGAAAAATAACTAATTTTCGATATTTCAAGAAAAACTCTGCCAGAAGAAAATAAGTAAATGAAAATATAAAAATAAAAAATTGATGCTTTTCAACTCTTCATACTTACCCCCCCTGGTGATTTTTGGGAATTTTTAATCTATTTTTTTGTATAAACTTTAGACTTGAACTGTTTTAGTCAAACGACTTAAAAAGATAATTTTGATAGTGTTTTAACTCATCAATGGATTCGTAAATATCGTCAAGCGCTAGGTGAGCGCCCCGCTTTTTATGAGAACTATAAACCGTTGGTGCCCAGCGTTTTGCCAGTTCTTTTAGGGTCGAAACGTCTAGGTTTCGGTAGTGAAAAAAAGCTTCAAGAACGGGCATTTGTTCAATCATAAAACGCCTATCTTGACAGATACTGTTTCCACACATCGGCGACTTCCCTTTAGGTACATACTGCTTTAAAAACTCAATTGTTTCTAGCTCTGCCTGTTGCATCGTAACGTTACTTTCGATTATCCTTTGAGTAAGGCCTGAGTTTCCATGATGGGTCGTACACCACTCATCCATTCCATCTAAATAGTGTTGTTCTGTTTTAATGGCTATCACCGGCCCTTCTGCCAACTTGTTAAGGTTCGCATCCGTCACTACGGTAGCAATTTCAATAATTTGATCTTTCTTATGATCTAATCCTGTCATTTCTAAGTCAATCCAAATCAAGTTACTTTCTAACTTCATATTCATCCTAATATTTTTGTATTTTCTATATAATACTCGTTTACTAAAAAACTTAAAAGCAAACGCGATGTCTTGGATTACTACTTTATTTATTTTTACACTCTGTTTACATTTGATTATTGACCTTTGGCTAAATGTCAAAAATCAATTTCATATTAGCTTGAATAAGGGAAAGGTGCCTGAAGAGTTTTCTGAAATTGTCAGTTTAGAAGCCCATCAAAAGGCAGCTGCCTACTCTGCTGCTAAACTTCAACTTTCAAGACTGGTACTCTTCTTTGATGCGGCTGTTTTAATTTTTATGACGCTTGGCGGTGGTTTTCAAGAAATTTATAATTATTGGTTGGCAACGAATATGTCTCCAATCTGGCGCGATACTGCGTTTCTAATTTCAACCTTTTGGTTCTTATCCCTATTAAGTTTACCTTTTTCAATCATTTCAACCTTCAAAATAGAAGAAGAATTTGGGTTTAATAAAATGACACCAATGAAAATGGTGACCGATCTACTTAAACAATGGGCTTTAATGCTAGTCATCGGTGTCCCGATTATTTGGGTGGTATTAACCATTATGAACATGTATTTTGACCAAGCTTGGTGGCTTTACACTTGGTTGTTTTGGATTGGTTTTAACTTAATTTTACTTTGGGTTTACCCCAAGTGGATCGCCCCAATTTTTAATAAGTTCACACCGCTTGAAGAAGGTGAGATGAAAGACAGAATTGAAGCGCTACTAGAAAGAACAGGTTTCGAATCTAATGGAATCTTTGTGATGGATGGTTCTTCTCGTTCAGGGCATGGAAACGCCTACTTTACTGGTTTTGGAAAAAACAAACGTATCGTATTTTTTGACACTTTATTAGAGACGCTATCACCTGAAGAAGTTGAAGCGGTTTTAGCTCATGAACTTGGACATTTTAAACATGGACACATCAAAAAAATGATGGCAACATCCTTTGCAATGAGCCTAGTTGGGTTAGGTATCTTAGGTTGGTTATCACAGCAGAGCTTTTTCTACACTGGATTGGGGATGACTTCCGAGCAACCCGTAGTTGCCCTATTACTCTTTTTAACTGTGATGCCAACCATGTTCTTTTTTATTGGCCCTATTACGGCTTTTAAAAGCAGAAAAAACGAATTCGAAGCGGACAGTTTTGCTGCTGAAGTTACCGATGCTAAATACTTAATTTCAGCACTCCTTAAAATGTACCGAGACAATGCAAGCAGCTTGACACCAGATCCAACTTACTCTGCTTATTATGACAGTCATCCGCCAGCTAAAATTCGAATTGAACACTTAAAATCTTTAGAGAAAAATAATGGAAAATAATGACCTATCGCTTGATACGCCCCTAGTTGAACAGAACTGTACCGATATTCCAAAAGGTAGCAAGGCTTTAATCATTCCAAGAATCGAAAGCCAGCTTGCTCAAATGCAAGGTTGGGAAGCGCCATTGAACTATTTTAATATTGAAAAGCGTTTTCAATTTAAAAACTATCATCAGACCGTTGCCTTTGTAAATGCCGTTACTTGGATTGCACACAAGGAGGATCATCACCCTAAAATATGTTTTGAATACAATCAATGTACCGTCACCTTAAGTACCCATGCTGTAAAGGGCATTAGCCAAAACGATATGATTATGGCTGCTAAAATTGATCAGTTGCTTGCTTAAGTTCACGCTATGTCGAAACGCAAATTAAATAAACGACAAACAAGGCAAGTTACAAAAAATCAAACTAAAAACCAAAACATAACCCAACACCAATCTGGTGAACATGAAAAACTTGGACAACCCCAATCCGGACTAGTCATTACCAACTTTGGAAAACGACTGCTAGTAGAAGATGAACATGGCGAGCTTTATAACTGTAGCATTCGCCAGCACCTTGGTAAATCTGTTGCCGGCGATGAAGTCATTTGGCAAACCGACATTGAAAAAAACACCGGGGTTGTGTCCAGCCTAAAACCTCGAAGACAAGAACTCACTCGGCCGGGTTTTCGCGGCCAAACTCGAATGGTCGCTGCCAATATTGATATCTTGGGAATTGTAACTGCCGTTGAACCTGGCATTCACCCAGATATGCTTGATCGTTACCTAGTCGTGGCTTACCAACTGAATCTACCCGTTTTTATCGTGATTAACAAAATCGACTTAATTGAAGATGATGAACACTGGAATGCAATTGCGGAACTTTTAGTTGCCTATGATGAAATGGAAATTGATATCTTCCCCGTTTCTGCCAAAACCAATGAAGGACTCAATGAACTAAGAGCTTTACTATCAAATAAAAACAGTGTTTTTGTGGGGCAATCTGGGGTCGGAAAATCATCCCTAATCAAGACCTTATCCCCTGAAGTTGAAATTAAAACCAATCAACTCTCAAAATCAACAGGGCTAGGAAAACACACCACCACCAACAGTATCCTGTACCATCTGCCCGCTTTTGGAGGTAATATCGGTAATATTATCGACTCGCCAGGTGTAAGACTCTTTAGCCCTGCGCCATGCAGTCTGCATGAACTAGAGCAAGCCTATCCTGATTTTGAACCCTTTATTGGCAAATGTAAATTTAGTAACTGTACACACACAATTGAACCAAACTGTGCGATTAAACAAGCCGTAAAAGAGAGTGAGCTAAATTACCAACGCTATCACAGCTTTCAACGTTTAATTAGTGAGTTTACAAATCCTTAAATCAGTGGTACATTATTAAGTACATACTTAAGGAAATAAAAACGATGATGACACTAACAGCAACCGAAGCTAGAAAAACTTTTTTTGAACTCATCAAACAAACGAGTCAACAACATGAAATATTTGAAATTCAGCATAAATCTGGCAATGCAGTCATTATTTCATCTGATGAATATGAAAGTTTACAAGAAACATTACACCTTTTATCTCAAGCCGACTTTAAACCTAAGTTTAATCGCTCCATCCAAGAAGCAAATGCAAATGAAGTTGCCAGTTTTGAAGAGGTGTTTGGGGAACCTTTGTGAGTTGCCATACTTTTGGTATAGAATTTACCAAACAAGCTCAAAAGGATATAACCAAATTAACGCCTAAACTAAAGAATAAACTTAAAGATATATTACGCAATAAAATCTCAACCGCGCCTGAAACAGGAAAACCTTTAGTGGGCGATTTAAAAGGTTACTATTCTGTTCGCTTAAGCTTTCAAGATCGTATTGTTTATAGAATAGAAAAAGGACGTTGTATCGTATTAGTTGTTCGAGCAAAAACGCATTATGGGCAATAATCTTAGACTTCAATACTTACTTAAGGAAACACTGTCCTAAAACCTGGTTCCTTTTGAGATTTTTTCTGGGTCAACCCCAAGGGTTAAATATCGATCATGACATAGCGCGGCGGCGAGTGCATCAGCAGCATCTTCTTGCGGTGTTTCCGTCAGTTTTAACAGGTTCTTAACCATAAACTGTACTTGATCCTTATTTGCGTGCCCTTGCCCTACAATGGTACTTTTAATTTGAGTTGGCGTATATTCCATAATGGGTAAATTATGAATCGCTGATGCACAGAGGATAACCCCCCTTGCCTGCCCGAGCTTTAAAGCGGAACTAGGATTTTTATAAACAAAAACCTTTTCAATCGACATGATGTCAGGCTGATATTGTTCAATAATTTGATTAATCGATTCAAAAATAACTTTTAAGCGCTCAGAACCCGTCAGTTTTTCAACTCGAATCACGCCACTTGCGACGTAGTTAGGGTGATATCGGCCTGATTCAATTATTCCAAAACCTGCTTTTCTTGAACCTGGATCAATACCGAGAACTCGACTTATCTTACTCAACCTACCCCCCCCTGGTGTTTTTTTCGCAAATTTAAGGTGATTGGAAACAACTAACCTGTTTTGACCGCTTTCTTGCCAATTAACCCTTTTTTACGTGAGTAATCTAACATTCTATTGATCGATTCAAGTGCTTCAATCCTTATCTTCTCGTCTAAAAAGATTTCACCCGTTTGATTTTGTAAACAATCGTGTAAGTTCTGTAAACCATTCATTGCCATCCAAGGACAGTGAGCACAACTTATGCAATGCCCATCTTTACCACCTGTAGGCGCAACAATCAGTTTTTTATTTGGAGCAAGTTGCTTCATTTTCCAAAAAATACCGTGATCCGTTGCCACAATAAATTCTTGATCAGGCATATTTTGTACCGCTTCAATCATCACCCGTGTGGAACCGACGACATCCGCTAAGGCAACCACTTCTTCTGGTGATTCAGGGTGAACCAGCACTTTTGCACTTGGGTTAAGACGTTTTAACTCTTGCAGTTCAAAGACTTGAAACTCATCATGCACGATACATTGACCCTGCCAAAGAATCATCTCAATTCCGGTTTCATTGCAAATCCAACTACCTAGATGACGATCTGGCCCCCAGATAATTTTTTCGCCTTGCTCTTTAAGATGGGTGACAATTTCTAGGGCATTCCCAGAAGTCACAACCCAGTCGGCAATCGCTTTGACTTCTACACTGGTATTAGCGTAAACCACGATTTTATGATCAGGGTATTGATTACAAAAGGCACGAAACTCATCCGCAGGACAACCCGCATCAAGAGAACAGGTTGCATCTAAGTCCGGCATTAATACGGTTTTTTCTGGGCTGAGCATTTTTGAGGTTTCGCCCATAAAGCGCACACCACAAACAACCAAGGTACTGTGTTCTGATAGTGCACCAAAGTTTGCCATTTCTAATGAGTCAGCAACCTTGCCACCCGTTTCTTCGGCTAATGCCTGTAAATCATGATCAACATAATAATGCGCAACCAACTGGGCATCTTTTTCAATAAGCAGTTTTTTAATACGCTTAACCAAAGAAGCTTTTTCAATCTCGGTTAAATAGGTAGGCAGGCTAACATTACTGGCAATCTGATCAATCTTGCCAGCTAATTGGGTAGGAATAGACTCTGCTAAATTTATCGTTTGTACCGACACTACCAAAACACCTATTGTGATATCTTACTTAATTATATAAGAATTTAAGTCTAAGAATTTAAGACTTAACAGGTTTACGGAAACGCAAATCTAAGTCTTGCAATTGTTCATTATCAACCACACCCGGTGCTTCCGTTAACATACAAGCAGCTGACTGAGTTTTTGGGAAGGCGATCACATCACGAATCGAATCGCGGTTCGCAATAATCATCACTAATCTATCTAACCCAAACGCCATTCCTGCATGTGGTGGACAACCGTACTTAAGGGCATTAAGTAGGAAACCAAACTTATCATTCGCTTCCTCGTCCGAAATACCCAGTAGCTTTAAGACTGCCGCTTGCATATCCGTATCGTGAATACGCACTGAACCGCCACCAACTTCCAAGCCATTTATCACTAAATCATAAGCTTTTGATAGCATTTGCTCTGGTGCATGATGATTTAAAATCTCTTCTGTGGTTGCTTTAGGTTGAGTAAATGGGTGGTGGATTGCGGTTAATCTCGCTTCTTCTCCATCCATTTCAAACATTGGGAAGTCAACAACCCACACAGGCGCCCAGTCTTTTTGCAGCATATCAAGGTCTTCACCAATCTTAACACGCAACGCGCCAAGTGCTTCATTCACGACTTTAGCTTTGTCTGCACCGAAGAAAACGATATCACCATCTTCTGCACCGACTCTTTCCATAATATCTAAGACTTGATCAGGGAAGAATTTAACAATCGGTGACTGTAAGCCGTCCAACCCATCAGAAAGTTTATTGACCTTAATATAAGCCAAACCTTTCGCGCCATAGATACTGACAAACTTAGTATAGTCATCAATTTCTTTACGGGTCATTTTACCGCCTTGCGGTACTCTTAAGGCCGCAACACGCCCTTTAGGATCTTTGGCAGGACCTGCAAATACTTTAAAGTCGATATCTTGCAACAAGTCAGCAACATCAACCAGCTTCATATCAATACGCATATCAGGTCGGTCAATACCATAATCTCTGATCGCTTGCGCATAAGTCATACGGGGGAAGTCATAATTCAGATCAATGTTACCTGCTTCACTAAAGATTGTTTTCGTCAGCGCTTCCATTGTTTGAATCACTTCTTCTTCAGTCATAAACGAAGTTTCAATATCCAACTGAGTAAACTCAGGCTGTCTATCCGCACGTAAATCTTCATCACGGAAACAACGGGTAATTTGATAGTAGCGATCAAAACCAGACATCATCAACAGTTGTTTAAATAACTGTGGTGATTGCGGTAGAGCAAAAAATTTATTTTGATGGGTACGACTCGGTACAAGATAATCTCTCGCACCTTCAGGGGTTGATTTGGTCAAAATAGGCGTTTCAATATCCATAAATTCGTTGTCATCTAAGAAACGACGCATAGTACGCGTAATGTTGTAACGCGTTTTCATCACCTCTTGCATTTCATCACGACGCAAATCTAAGAATCGATACACTAAACGAACTTCTTCAGAAATAACCTTATCATCTAGTTGAAACGGAATCGGAGCTGAAGCACTTAAAATTTCAATATTATCTGCAACAATTTCGATTTTACCCGTTGTCATTTTTGGGTTGATGGTTTCAGCTGTTCGACCTAAAACCTTACCTTGTACCGTTAACACATATTCTGAACGAACTTTTTCAGCCTTTGCAAATTTTGCCTCATCATCTGGATTAACAACAACCTGAACTAACCCCTTCTTATCACGCAAGTCAATAAAGATAACGCCTCCATGATCTCGACGGCGATGAACCCAACCAGAGACGGTTACATTTTGTTCTTCTAATACTTCGGTAACTTCTCCGCAATAGTGACTACGCATCATTTTTTTCTTGCCCCTCTGCTTTATTATTTTCTGAATTTTCTGTTATCTGAATTTGTTCATTTTCTTGCCAAGGTGGCACAACAACCCCACCCGAAATCACCATTTTTAAAGCTTCATCAACACTCATTTCTAATTCGATTACTTCATTTTTTGATGCCATGATAAAAAAACCAGAAGTTGGATTAGGCGTGGTAGGCACGAAAAGATTTACCACTTCTGAATGGTGAGTTTTTGTTTGTGCTTCACCTTGAGTGGTGCTTGTTTGAAATGCTAATGTCCATAAACCATTACGTGGGTACTGAATTAAAAACGCTTTTTTAAAGGTTTGGTTACCATTGCCAAACACTGCTTCTGATATTTGTTTAATCGCCGTATAAATTGAACGTACTAATGGAATTCTGGCTAAAATTCGTTCCCCTAAACCATATAGGTAACGACCAAAGAAGTTGGCAACTAACATACCAGTTAATAAAATAAGAAGAAAAGAAAGCAGCAACCCAAAACCAGGAATATCCACACCCAACAGTTCTTCTGGACGTAAATTAGACGGGAGTAACAATAGACTCTTATCAAAAAAATTAACTAAGAATACTAAAATAACAATGGTAAGACCCAAAGGCAACCAGACCAGTAATCCTGCAATTAGATATTTTTTAATGTATGACATGCGCTATATAACATTCTCTTTAAATGAACAAAATATTATATAAGAAAACACCCCCCGTAAAGAGGTTTTATATCAATTATGAAACTTGAAAGGTTCGAGAAACTTCGTGCTCATTTCCAATAGAATCAATTACCCTCAAACGAATAATATAAATACCAACCTCTCCAATTGGTAGATTAACCGATGTAGACTCTGTTTCTACATGATACAGAGAAGTGGCTAAATCAGTATATAAAAACACATCCCAAGCGTAGTTATCAATATTTGTAACGGTTGATGAACTTGAATCTGCGGTAATATTAATCGGCACCTGACCAGCTGGAATGGTTAAAGAAAAGTCTGCAACCAACGTATCCGCACCCGTTCTAACAGAAAATGTTTTTGCCGTTGAAGCCGTTTTAGCACCATCATCAACAATATCAAGCTGAACCACATAAATACCATCGGACGGTACAACCACATTTGTGACAGGACTGTTCATAGGACCGACCGTTGAAATCAAATTAGTCGTGGCATCGTTTTCTTTTTTACGCACTTGCCATGTATAGGTCGCTATATCGCCAGAGACACCTTTTGTTGAGCTGGTTGCATCAAGTGCAACATCAAATCCATGCCCTACCAAACTAGAAGGAATTGCGGTAAAATTTGCCGATAAATAAGGTTCCGAAGAAATTGAACTTGGTTCAACAATCAAGGTAGTTCTTGCTTCTGCCGTTTTAGAATTTCCATCGGTAACCAGCAGTTTTATTCTATAAACACCTGCCCCATTATCAACATCCATCGCTTGTTCACCACAACCATTAATCACATTAACATCGGTATAACTCGTGGTCGAATCTAATTTTTTTTGAACCGTTATAACACAGGTAATAGCAGAGTCTAATGACCCTCTGCCAGAAGCATTTAAAGTTAGCAGTGAATTTTCTTGATAATAGCCTTCAGCGTTTGCACTTGGGGTGGCTGACTGAACCGTAAGTTTAGCTGAAGCATTCTTAGACAGGTTATCTTCATCGGCACTATTTGCCAAATTGCAACTTGGCAAAAACAACGTGATAAACGTAAGCAGTATTAACTTAATTTGTATAATTTGACCAAACACACTCGTCATTATGCCTATCCTTAAAATTCTAATTCTAACTTTAGAAGACAGCAAAATTCATGCCTAATTTAGTGTTTAGTATTCCCCGAATTTTTAAAAACCCAGGTAATCACAAATTTTAAGATAACACTCACTAACAGTGACCCTCCTGCAACTAACCAAAGATGGTCTAACGCCCAAGCTTCCCAACCCATTATTTTTTTCCTACTGCCCCCCCTTGGTAATTTTTCAATAAAAATCACCAAGGGGGGGGATTTAAATCAATCCTCTTTACCAATTGACACATGGTAATGCGGATCTTCCGAAACATTTACTTCAACTAAGTTTTTTGCATCTTTTAGCAAAGCCTGACACTCATGACTTAAGTGTTTCAAAACAATCTTTTTATTTTGTTCGCTGTATTTTTTCGTTAAGTTGTCGATTGCTTCTACACCTGTATGATCATAAACTCTTGAATGCTGAAAATCAATAACCACACAGTCAGGGTCATTTTTAACATCAAACATTTCGATAAAATTTTGCGCTGATGCAAAAAACAACGGACCATTGACCTTATAGGATTTGACTGGTTTGCCATCTTTCTCTTGCATAGAAGTTTCTAAGATGATTCTTTGCGCATGCCGCCAAGCGAAAACTAATGCTGCAACAATGATACCCGCAATGACGGCAACCGCAAGGTCAAAGATAACCGTTAAAGCCGTGACCAATACCATTACAAAAGCATCAGCTTTGCTCATCCCACGCATGATGTTCCAACTTGACCAGTTAAAGGTTGCGATTACAACAAAAAACATCAAACCGACTAAGGCTCCAATAGGTACCATTTCAATCCAAGATGAAAGCACTAGCACAATTAACAACAGACCAACCGCAGCAGAAATTCCTGATAATCGACCCGTTCCACCCGAACTAACGTTAATCATCGACTGACCAATCAAAGCACAGCCACCCATGGTTCCAAAAGTACCCGCAGTGCAGTTAGCCGCACCTAGCGCAATACATTCTTTATTTCCTTTGCCACGTGTTTGAGTAATATCATCAATTAAAGTCATGGTTAACAAAGATTCAACCGAACCGATAATCGTTAAAATAATGGCATAAGGCAAAACTATCCATAACGTTTCTAAACTAATAAAGTCCGCTGGTAAATTTGTAAACCAACTTAGACCTTGAAAACCACCTTCAATACCATCACCGTAAACAAGCGATTCTAAGGTACCTGAAACTGCAGCTTTATCCCCAACCGTACTCGCATTAATATCAAAGAAAATGACTGCCAAACTAACGAAAACAATGGCTGCTAAAGCAGAAGGAATTGCTTTAGTAACATAGGGAAGTAGGTAAATTATTGCCATGGTTGCGACAATAATCATAATCATAATATTCAAGGAATCACCGGTTAACCAAGCTCCAGAAGCATCTTTAAACTGAGTAAACTGTGCAATCAAAATAATTAGGGCTAAACCGTTTACAAAGCCAAGCATTACCGAACTGGGTACCATTCGAATAAACCGTCCCCACTTCATTAGACCAATGAATATTTGAAAAATTCCCATTAAGATAACTGCCGCAAATAGATATGAAGCTCCATTTTCCATAACAAGATGCATCATAACAACGGCTAAGGAACCTGCGGCTGCCGAAATCATACCAGGACGACCACCAAAAATTGCAGTAATAAACCCAACAATAATAGCGGCATACAAACCAACTAATGGATGAACACCTGCTACAAAAGCAAACGCAACTGCCTCAGGAACCAGCGCAAGTGAAACGGTAATACCAGACAAAGTATCCGACTTATATTTACGCCAATCAAAAGGTGAAGAAGCATTTGTAGTCATATAGAATTTCCTATTAAAATTTTGCAGGCAATTCTAACAGAAAAGAGTAAAATAATTATCAAAACTAACAAATTAGAGAGTTGAGTATATGGATTTTATTAAATGGATTGGTTTCGGACTGCTCGCTTTTTTGTTAACAATCCATTTTGGATTACACTTTTATTTTAAATGGGAAAAGAAAAGAAAAAGAGAGCAGAGAAAAAGAAATAAAGAAACCAATATTTAAGACAGACACTTAACCTGAAATTCCTTAGCAGGAATTGGACGACTAAACAAATAACCTTGACCTTCGTCACACTCCAACATTTGTAAGGTTTCTAATTGGCTAGCGGTTTCAATTCCTTCTGCTAACACTTTTAAGCCTAAACTATGCCCTATATCAATAATTGATTTCACAATTGACCTAGCTTCAGAGCTTTCTACAATATCATCGACAAAACTTTTATCAATCTTAATTCTATCTACTTCCAAATGTTTTATATAGGCTAAGGAAGAATAGCCTGTTCCAAAATCGTCTATTGATATTTCTAAGCCTTTTCTTTGTAAATTTTTCAAGTAATTCGTATTCAGTGAATCATTTTGATCTAAGTTATTCATCATTACCGATTCTGTCACTTCAATATCAATCATACTTGGCAAAAGCTCATTTTTCTTCAATACACCATCAACAAACTCTCCAAACTCTCCTGATAATAGCTGAGTAGAAGAAACGTTAATGGCGACCCTAGGTAAAGGAGCATCAAGCTTCATCCAAATCATTAATTGAGAAACCGCTTGTTTAAAAACAAATTCGCCTAACTCATTAATGAGACCATATTTTTCTGCCAAAGGAATAAACTCACTGGGCATAATTTCTGTTACATCAGCATTTTTACCCTGTGGCCACCTTAGTAACGCTTCTGCTCCAATAAGATTTAAATTTTTAAGCTGATACTGAGGTTGATAATAGACTTCAAACTCTTGATTTGTAACTGCTAACTTAAGGTTTTCTTCAATTTGATGTAAATACCTTAATTCATTATTCATTTCGTCATCAAAAAGACGATATCGATTCATGCCCTCTTTTTTGGCATGGTACATTGCAAAATCAGCACAGTTTAATAATTTACCCACCTCATGAGCATGTATCGGGTAGGTCGCAACCCCAATACTACAGCCAACTTCCTGTTTATGACTACCTTTTATCATTGTTTCTTTAATTGCGGCAATTAAAGATTCTGCAAGATTAAGTAGCTTAGTCTCTGAATAATGCACCTTTATTAAGATAATAAACTCATCCCCCCCCAATCGGTATACAGCATGTTCGCCTTTAAGGATAGACTGTATCTTCTTCCCAAAGTCATATAAAAACTGGTCCCCTACTTCATGCCCATAATGATCATTTACCCATTTAAAATTATCTAAATCGAGGTAAAGTAAATGGAACGTTTCGTTAGGATTTTTTTCAATTTGTTTTGCAATTTGGTAATTAAAACTTCGTCTATTTGGTAACTGAGTTATTTCGTCAAAATTAGCCGTCACTTCTAATTTTTTCTGTATCTCTTTTAATTCAGACACATCTGTTAAAACAATTGAGTAATAGTTATCAGGTAAACTTTCATCTTCAACCAAAGCAATATTTACAATAACAAAGGTCTCAAGACTACTAAGTAACCTTGCTTCTCCACGCCATTTCTTTTGATGAAATAATTGATGCTGAATCCTTTCGATACTAATATCTTCAAAAATATATTCTAATAATTTCCAAATAGTTAATTTATCAATATTGATATTATTTGGGATAAGCTTAAACATTTTCTTATTATAAATAACGATCTTTTCATCACTGCCAAATACGCCACCAAAAACACCGATTGCTTCCGATAAATTTTGCATTAATTGTTTATCTAAAAATAATTCTTGGGAACGACTTTGAACAAGATTTTCTAAATTATCTAATAATGCCTGCTGTTCCAACCCGTATTTTTGCAATCGCTTTATTGATAGAAATGCGACAACAATTAAACTAAAGTTAATCGGAAGAGATGCCATTAGAATCATCATCTTCATTTCACTCACTAATGCTGAATACTGCACAAAAGAATCTTGAGATTTTTGATTGTAACTTTTACTAAGACTATACAAAATTGAATGTACTTTTCGTTGCTTTGGTAGGGCTGTATTAATGAGTTCTTTTTGTGCTCTAATGACATTATCATCCATCACTAAATCATAGACCATATTTTGAGCATCTCTATTCGCCAGCATAAACTTTCTGACTGACTTTAAGCTTAATAAATCCTCTTTTAGGCTAGTCTCTTTTAAATTAATTAAAGATTTATCCACCACCAAACCATGCTGATACATTTTCATTCGCAAACTATCAATTTCAAAAATATCTTTAGTTGACATCATTCTGACTAATAAAATACTACGTTGAGAACTTGCATCAAGCAATTCATCGGCACTTTTTTGAAAGGTTATATTCTTTGCATACTTTTGCAAGGACAGCGATAGACGCTCTTCATAATTAAAAAAGATATAGGCAGAAAAAACCACCAGTCCAAAAATAAAGACATAGCCTAGGGTAAGAAATTTAACAAAAGTATTTGATTTAATATTCATGGAGGGTATTTTGAACAAAAAAAAAACAAGAAACAAGCAAAAAATACTAATGAGTACATAAAGCATAAGAAGCCACTTATAGCTTATTCAAGGGGATTCCAAGCAGGGTAAACTTTAACCCACATTAAGGAGACACTTAACAACTGATTAAAATTCTGGCAACGCCAAGTTTTC
>CAYUHO010000009.1:0-19100 GCA_964444445.1 uncultured Piscirickettsiaceae bacterium
CTTAAGTAATGAAGACGAAGCTGACAACCAGTTTGACCGTTCTTTAAAACGCTTAATTAGCTCTATTATCAAAAAAATGGACTTCTGGAGTGAAAGGCTCTCCAAACAGGCAGATGAACTGTTAAAAACTCAAAATTCATTAAGCAATGATGATTTAAACCAAGAACAATTAAAAAGCCTAACCAGTAAAGTCCTTGAGTCTGCAAGTTCCATGAAGGATGCGACCGAAAACTTCAATGATTATATTTTAGGTACGCAAGATGAAATAGCTCACCTAAGAGAGCAGCTAATCGAAGCAAAAGCACAAGTCATGACGGATGAATTAACGGAAGTTGGCAATCGTAAGTCATTTAATAATACAATTATCGAATTAACGGAATCCGCTAAAGAAAACCCAGGATCACTATCACTTATCATGACCGACATTGACCACTTTAAGCGTTTTAATGATGAATTTGGGCACTTAGTTGGCGATAGTGTTTTACGTTACTTTACGAGTATTATTAAAAAGGATAAACAAAAAAATGAAAGTTTATCTCGTTACGGTGGTGAAGAATTTGCGATTCTGATTGCAGATTCAGATAAAAACTCAGCTATCCAAAGAGCAGAAGAAATTCGTAAAAGTATACAAGAAGCTAAACTAAAACGAAAAGGTTCAACCAAAGAACTAGGAAAGATTACAGCGTCTTTTGGCGTTTCTAACTACCGAGGTGAATCCGAAACCATTGATGAGTTTATTAACCGTGCAGATGAGGCGCTCTACCTTGCAAAAGAAAGTGGTAGAAATCAAGTCAAATCGGAAGATGATTTACCTAAGGACACACCGAATAAGTAACTTAATTTCTGGCAACGCCAAATTTTTGTCTTCAAGCCAAGTTTTGCAGTAATAGCGAGTATTGCACCTCGGTACCCCCTTGAGGGGTGAGAAATGATAACAATCTAAACCCCCTCTAAAATTGTTAAATCAGTGTGGAGGCAGTTGTTCGGTATTTTTTTTAGATTTAATTAACAGCGTATCCAATCCTAACCGACGCAATTCATTACGTTTTTTATTCATTTCAAGACGATCATCAAACGGGCCAACTCGCAAGCGATAATAAGTTTTAAGACTTGTTTTAAAAGTTGAAATTGCTAATTCTTGACCGAATTTTTTTAACCTTTTTTGCTCAATTAAGGCTTGCTTTTCCTTGCCAAAAGTTCCCGCTTGAATAAAATATAACGAATCAAGCTTAATCGATATTGGGTCAATATCTACTACAACCTCTGTTTCAGCAAGCCCATTGTAAAAACTATAATCAATGGTTTTTATGGTTCTTTTAGGTTGCTCTAACGGATTAACCACAAGCTTTAAATCAGGCTTTTTGGTTTCGTTTAATTCTAGAGATGGGGTTTGAACTTCGAGTTCATCATCCTGAAAAAGATCACTAAACTGATAGAAGATAACGATTAGACTTAAAAACAACAAAACCAATAAGAAACGAAAAACCAAGTTAAACGAGATACCATCTTTTTCAACAATCCCTTGTTGAGCCTGTTGAGATTTTCTTTTAAACACCTGCTTTTTGTTTACACGCTGTTGCTTATAATCTCTAGCCATACTTGATTACATACTCTCTGGCGCAGATACGCCAATCACTGACAAGCCATTTTGTAAAACCTGTTTAACTGCTGCAATTAAAGCAAATCGTTGATTTCGAACCTCTTCCTCCTCAACAATAAACTGGCAAGCATTGTAATAACTATGTAAACCATGGGCGAGTTCTTTCAAATAATAAGCAATTTGATGCGGTTCTCTAGCCTTAGCTGCTCGTTTAATAATATCTGGATACTTAGACAACAGCATTGCCAAATTAGATTCTTGCTCTAAGCTACCCCCCCCTGGTGAATTTTCCGCAGAAATATCAACCGAATAACCCTTTTCTCTTGCCTGTTCAAAAACACGACAAATCCTAGCATGCGCATATTGAATATAGTAAACAGGATTATCATTTGATTGAGATTTTGCCAAATCTAAATCAAAATCCATGTGTTGCTCAGATTTTCTTTGTACATAGAAAAATCTTGCCGCATCCGTCCCAACTTCCTCTCGAAGTTGTCGTAAGGTTACAAATTGACCTGAACGAGTTGACATTGCAAGTTTTTCACCACCGCGATAAAGTATTGCAAACTGAACCAACAAAACCTCTAATGAATCTGGATTTGTTCCCATTGCCTGCATACCCGCTTTCACTCGTGGAACATAGCCATGATGATCTGAACCCCAAACATCAATTAAAATATCAAACCCACGTTGTAACTTGTTAAGGTGGTATGCAATGTCTGAAGCAAAATAGGTTTTTAATCCATTATCTCGCACTACTACACGGTCTTTCTCATCACCATAATCAGTAGAACGGAACCATAAAGCGCCATTTTTCTCGTAAATTTTGTCTGCTTTTTGCAACTTTTCAATTGCTGCATCAATCACCCCTGTGTCCATCAATGATCGTTCTGAAAACCACTCCGCAAATTCAACGTTAAAACCAGATAAGTCCTCTTTGATATCCGCTAAAATCAAATTCAATGCACGGTCAAAAACAAGTCGATATTGTTTTTCACCAAGTAGTGTTTTCGCATTCACATTTAAATCATCGATATGTTTTTCTTTATCGCCTGAAAGAATTTCACCTATCTCATTTTTGACTTCATCTGCTGACACAGCTTTAAAAACATCGGTAATGTCTCTTACCAATTCATCTTTATATTCCTCAGCTAAAGCCTGTGCAATATCGGAAACATAATCGCCTTTATAACCATTACTTGGAAAGGTAAAGGTTTGACCCTGTAACTGTAAATAGCGCAACCATGTAGAAGTTGCCAAAATATCCATTTGCCGACCCGCATCATTTACATAATATTCATTTGACACGTCAAAACCTGCTGCTTGTAACAGGTTTGCCAAGCTCGCACCATAGGCGCCACCACGGCCATGCCCAACATGCAAAGGACCAGTTGGATTGGCAGAAACAAACTCCACCAATACTTTTTTGCCCTGACCAATACTACTTCGACCAAAACTCTCCTTTTCAGTAAGTACTTTTTTTATCACTTCAAATTTTGCAGACTCATCCACAAAAAAATTGATAAAACCAGGGCCTGCAATTTCTACTTTTGTAATAACAGGTGAATCAGGCAGGTTGTCGATTATCAGTTGAGCAACATCACGAGGGGGTTTTCCAACAGGTTTGGTCAACATCATTGCTAAATTGGTTGCAAAATCACCATGCTTTTTATCTTTAGCGTTTTCAACGACAATCCGAGGTTCAAAATCAGTCGGTAAAATATCAGCAGATTTAAATTGCTCAACAACAGATAATAAAATCTCAGCAACAAGTTGTTTCATGTGGAACCCTTCAGGAATTAACGATAGAATATTTTTCGACAGTATTTTAACCTAAGCTGAGCTATGCGGGAAAAAATTGCGCTACTTTAAAAAATGAGCATACTGTACCGCCCCAATAAACCCCAATCACACCTACGTAAAACAGCCAATATAATAAAAAAATACTCATATGTTATAATTTTTGGCGCTCACGATTTATCATGGAGGTTAAAAAAGAGTTATCTAAAGAAAAAGAAGCCCCAACCAAAGCCAGAAAAATTTATGAAGAAATTGTAAAAGCCTTTGAGAAACTTTCTATTTCCCCGACCCCGCTGAATTACTATATTTGGTATCACTACATAAAAAAAGAGAATACCGAATTTTGCCAAGAAATGGATACCGCTTTAAATAATAAAATGGGTTATACAGACCGTTTAGGTAGGCGCCTATATGATGAATACCTTAATAATGACGATGCAAAGAATCAATTTGATTTATCTTTCCAACGCATTATTAACTCTATTCTAAGCAAAGTTAACTCGCTGAACAGCCAACTCGCTGAACAATCTAACGACCTATCAGATGCTTCAAATAACCTGTCAGGTTCAAACCTAACCCAAGCAAACTTACAAAATATTGCTGAGAGTTTGATTAAAACCGCTGACTCCATGAAAGCATCTTCTTCGGACTTCCAAAGCGAAGTACTTGAATCTCAAGACGAAATTACACAACTAAAAGAAGAACTCAAAAAAGCAAAGGCTGAATTATTAACCGATGAGCTTACTCAAATAGGTAATCGTAAACACTTCAATAATACGATGCTTGAATTAACAGAGTCGACAAAAGATTCGCCTGAAAACCTGCATCTTGTTATTGCTGACATTGATTTTTTCAAACGCTTTAATGATAGTTTTGGACACCAAATTGGAGACAGCGTGCTTCGATATTTTGCAGGAATCATGAAAAAAGGTGAACAACCAAATGAAGTCATCTCTCGCTATGGTGGAGAAGAATTTGCAATCCTAATTCACAGTTCTAATAAAGATGCGGTTATTAAAAGAGCTGAGCAAATACGAGTTCAGCTTCAAGGCTCCAAATTAAAGCTAAAAGATTCAAGTCAAGATATTGGGAAAATCACATCTTCTTTTGGTATTTCTACCTATAAAGGAGTAAAAGACAGTATTGAGAGTTTTATTGAACGAGCTGACAAAGCCCTATACCTTGCAAAAGAAAAAGGTCGCAATCAAGTTAAATATGAAACTGACTTGCTGACTGCATAACTCCTAACTTATCCTTAAGGAAACACTTAATAACCTCGTGCAAAGGTCTCACATAGACTAATCCCAAATTTTTATCTAAAAACTTGGGAAATTGTGATTTATTCAAGTGCCTCTTTACTTAGTGACTGCTTTTTTAACAACTTTCTTTTTTATCGCTGTTTTTTTGGCTACAGGTTTTTTGGTTACAGACTTTTTCTTAGCGGTGGTTTTCTTTGTTGTTTTCGTCGCTGCCTTATTAGCCGGTGCTTTTTTGCGGCCTCCACGTTTTTTAGGTTCTGGCGCCTCATCTAAACGTTTTTGGCACTCCTCTAACGTTAAGTCATCAGGCGCTTCATCTTTGGCTATTTTTGCATTCTTTTTAGTGGTCACATCGGTGATATACGGACCCCATCGACCTTTTAAGATTTTGACGTCAGTTCCCTTAAACACACGAATGATTTTTTCGGCTTCAGTCACAATTTTTGCTTCTACTAATGTCACAGCTTCTTCAAGCGTAATCGCTAATGGACTAAAGCCCTTTATTGGACAATATTTCTTTGTCCCATACTCAACATAAGGCCCAAAAGGACCTTGTTTCGCAATTAACATTTGTCCTTTTTCAACTTCAAAAACCGTCCCATCAACCGCAGTTGCAGAAAAACTTTTCGGCACTTCTCCGACTTCTCTAGGTAACTTAAATAATTCTACTGCCTCTTCCAATTTTAACAGATCCATTTTTTGGCCAGGCATTAGGCTTGCAAAGGTTGGTTTTTCTTCATTTTCACCGTCACCTAATTGCACATAAGGCCCGTAACGTCCAATTTTGACAAACATAGGTTTGCCCGTTTTGGGGTCATTACCCAGCGCACGAGACTGACCCGCTTCTTCACGAGAAACATCTTCAGCCGCAACTACTTTTGGATGAAATTGTTGATAAAACTTATCTAACATCTCATCCCAAGACTGTTTACCATCGGCAATAACATCAAATTGATCTTCAACATTGGCTGTAAATTTAAAGTCTAATACCTCACCAAAATGCTTTACCAAAAAGTCATTAACAATCCCAGCAATATCCGTAGGAAAGAGCTTGTTCTTTTCCGTACCTGCATTTTCTGATAAGGTTTCAGCGCTTAACTCTTGAGCATTAAGTTGTAATTGGCGATAATTTCTTGGTGTACCTTCTCGATCTTCTTTAACCACATAACCACGATTTTGTACCGTATCAATGGTCGGTGCATAGGTAGATGGACGCCCTATCCCCATTTCTTCAAGTGTACGAACTAAACTGGCTTCATTGTAGCGTGCCGGTGCGCGAGTAAAACTTTCTCTAACGATTAAATCACCTAGTTTTAAGCTATCTCCCACCTTCATCGGCGGTAACAGACCATCTTCATTTTTACCTTCTAAGTTATAAACTTTTAAGAAACCGTCAAAAACAACCACCTCACCTTTTGCATTCATCTTATCGTCAGGTAAAGTTGAAATTGCCACATCAACACTGGTGCGTTTTAATTTTGCATCCGACATTTGAGAGGCAATTGCTCGGCGCCAAATAAGCTGATATAAACGCTGTTCATTTCGCTCTCCTGCCACTTCTGAATCAACAAAGCTGGTGGGACGAATCGCCTCATGCGCTTCTTGTGCGCCCGAATCCTTTGTTTTAAAACGACGTGTATTTGAATAGTCAGCACCATAGTTTTCAGTAATCACCTTTTGCGCACTGGCTAAGGCTTCATCCGATAAATTCACCGAATCCGTCCTCATATAGGTGATTTTCCCAGACTCGTACAATCTTTGAGCGATCATCATGGTTTGCTTAACCGAAAAACCTAGTTTTGCGGAGGCTTCCTGTTGCAATGTAGAAGTTGTAAAGGGTGCTTTGGGTGATTTTTTAGCAGGTTTATCTTCAAGTGTTGCAACACTCAACTCAGCCGATTGTACCTGAATTAAAAATTCCTTTGCTGATTGCTCGTCCTTAAATGATGCACTGCGTTTTACATTAATTAAACTGCCGTCACTAAGGGATAACTGCCCTTGTAATTTGAAACTTGAAGTGGCTTTAAAGGCTTCTACTTCACGTTCTCTTTCAACGATTAAACGCACTGCAACCGACTGAACTCGACCAGCGGAAAGCCCCGTTCTAATTTTTTTCCATAAGATTGGTGATAATTCAAAACCAACAATTCGATCTAACAATCGGCGCGCTTGTTGCGCTTCGACCAAGTCCATATCCACCGTTCTTGGTTCTGCAACCGCTTTTTGAATCGCTGTTTTAGTAATTTCGTGGAATACAATTCGTTTCGTCGTATTAACATCTAACTTCAATGCTTCCGCGAGGTGCCATGCAATTGCTTCTCCCTCACGGTCCTCATCCGTCGCCAGCCAAATTTGGCTGGCAGTTTTCGCTGCTCTTCTGAGCTCCGCAACCGTTTTCTTTTTATCAGACGAAACTTCATAGGTCGGTGTGAATCCATTTTCAAGATCAATCCCCATCCCTTTTTTCTGAATATCTCGGATATGTCCATAACTGGAAAGAACCGTAAAGTCCTTACCAAGGTATTTTTCGATTGTCTTCGCCTTTGCAGGTGACTCCACGATTACTAAATTTGTCATTATTGCTATTTCTTTTTATTGTTGCTTATATTTGTGTCTTTTTATAAGGTCGCATATTTTAGTAAACAAAATCAAGTGTTTTTAAAAAAATTATTTTAATCGTCTCCAACGTCCTGCCGACATGGCTTCGATTTTTTCTTCCATTTCTAGCATGATAAGTTGAGATTGAATATCAGAGACCGCCATTTTTGAGAGCACCACCAGTTCGTCTAAACTAATGGGTTCGTATTCTATCCACCTTAACAAGCCCGACGTTTTGGTTGTGATTTTTGTTTCCGTTTCTGTCTTTTCTATTTCTGTCGCTAGTTTTTCATTATTAAAAAAGGAGAGCTGTAGCATTGCATTCAAATCTTCTAAAATATCTGTCCCTGACTCAACCAACTTTGCGCCTTGACGAATTAGCTGATGACAGCCCTTTGCTTGTGCACTATTGATTGAATTAGGAACGGCAAAAACTTCACGTCCTTGTTCCATTGCGAGCCTTGCGGTAATTAGCGAGCCACTCTTTAAGGCGGCTTCGACCACCAGTACGCCGGTACTCATGCCTGAAATAATACGATTTCGCTCGGGAAAGTGGCGTGCAAGGGGTTTTGTTCCCAGTGGATATTCTGAAACAATCGCCCCGTTTTTTGCAATTTCATGAGCAAGGTTTTTATTTGTTGCTGGGTAAACTCTATCTAAGCCTGTCCCAACCACAGCGATGGTCGCACCCCCCCCTGGTGATTTTTGTTTTTGTTCTGCTTTTAAAGCCCCTTCATGCGCTGCTTTATCAATTCCAGATGCCAAACCACTGGTAACGGTTAAACCAACGTTCACTAGGTGCTCAGCAAAATCTTGTGCAACCGTCACACCATAACGGGATGCATTGCGACTGCCAACAATTCCTATCTGAGGGTCAGACAATAACGCGACACTACCTAATACATATAATAGAATAGGTGGATCTGAGATTTTCTTCAACAGATCAGGGAAGCACTCATCATCCAAACAAATAATCCGTTGCTGAGCTTGTTTTTGCCACTCAATCGCTTGCTGGATTTTGTTTTCGTTTTCTTTATCAAATAAATAGGCTAGTTTTTTTTCCGTTAGAATTTTACTATTTTTCCACTCTTGCAATGGACGAAGCAAGGCCTGCTCTAGTGAACCAAATAGCTGTTCTATTTCTTTTAACTGTTTTGCTGAAACCCTTGCAAAATGAAACGGTAACCATGTGTTTAATTTATTCATTTGAGTATAATACCCTAATCATCCATTATCCAAAATGAATAAATAAAGATATGAATACAGAAAAAAAATTAGATCTTGTGCTTTTCCCAGATCAGGGATTACGAGAGGTTTGTAAACCCATTGGCGAAATGACTGACCGAATTGATAAGCTAATTGATGACATGTTTTACACCATGTATGAAGCACCGGGAATCGGGCTTGCTGCTCCCCAAGTTGCAGTACAAGAACGCTTATTTGTCTGCGATATTTCAGAAGATAGAAGCGATCCTGTTGTTTTAATTAACCCTGAAATTATTCAGACCAAAGGTGAAATCGTCTGGGAAGAGGGCTGCTTATCAATGCCGGGTATTTATGAAAATGTTACTCGCCCATCTGAAATCCTTGTCCGAGGAATGAATCGTGATGGCAAAATCATTGAAATCGAAGCAAAAGATCTTAAGGCAGTTTGTATTCAACATGAAATCGATCACCTAAACGGCAAAATGTTCATCGACCACTTGTCTGGCTTAAAGAAAAGAAGAGCCATTACCAAGTATAAAAAAGACATGGCAGAGAGGGAGGAAGGCTAGGCATGAGAATTATTTTTGCAGGCACGCCTGATTTTTCTGTTGTCCCTTTACAAGCCTTAATTGACTCAGAACATGAAGTCATTGCAGTCTATTCTCAACCTGATCGCCCTGCAGGTCGAGGGCGTAAATTAACCGCCTCAGCGGTTAAACAAAAAGCACTTGAATACAATATTCCCGTTTTTCAACCGCTTAACTTTAAAGAACAAGCCGACCAACAACAGCTAGCCCAGTTAAATGCAGATGTAATGGTGGTGGTGGCTTACGGTTTGATTTTGCCTGAAATCATTTTGAACACCCCAAAGTATGGCTGTTTAAATATTCATGCCTCCATCCTGCCAAGATGGCGTGGGGCAGCACCTATTCAACGTGCAATTGAAGCAGGAGATCCTGAATCTGGTGTCACCATTATGCAAATGGACATTGGTCTGGATACGGGTGATATGCTCACCGTTTTAGCCACCGAAATCACTGAACAAGACACCGCACAAACACTACATGATAGGTTAAGTGAACTTGGTGCTAATGCACTTTTAAAAACACTTGAAGAAATTGAATCAAATCAGCTCATCCCCATCAAACAAGATGAAGACCTAGTCACCTATGCCCACAAGTTTTCCAAAGCCGAAGCAGAAATAAACTGGGATGAAGATGCACAAACCATTGTCAGAAAAATTCAAGCCTTCAACCCTTGTCCAGTTGCTTATACCCAATTTCAAGGCAAACCCTTGCGTATTTGGCAAGCAGAACTTGTAGCAGCAAATCCCAGCAAAAAATCACCAGGGGGGGTACTCGCAGTCAATAAACAGGGAATCGAAGTAGCTACTAAAAAAGGGGATATTCGCCTACTTTATGTCCAACCAAGTGGCAAAAAACAAATGTCTGCCTATGATTTTGCTCAGGCACGTGATTTAGTGGGAACGACCCTTGCATAACCAAGAAAACACACCTAATAGCCGTTTTGTCGCCTTAAAAATTTGCTTAAATGTGATTGAGCATGGTCGCTCCCTAAGTCAGTCTTTGGGCGAGGGATTGGCCCAATTTCAAGATAGAAGGGAGCGTTCTTTTACTCAAAACTTAGTACTGGGGACACTGCGTTGGCAACTTCGTTTAGAGGCAATTCGTGCTCAACTTGTTAAGAAACCTTTAAAAGCAAAAGATGAGGATGTTAATCAGCTTATTTTGTTGGGTTTGTATCAAATCATCTACATGGATACGCCAGAACATGCTGCCGTATCCGAAACAGTTGCTTTAACCCAAAAACTCCGCAAGGGTTGGGCTAGAGGATTTGTAAATGGTATTTTGCGAAATTTCCTGCGTGATCAACAAACGATTTTAGAAGCAGTCGATGTTAAGCCTGCTCATAAGTACAGCCACCCGCAGTGGTTTACAAAGACAATGCGCAAACAGTATCCTGAACATTGGCAGGTTATTTTAGATGCCAATAATCTACCTGCTCCCATCACCCTGCGCAATAATCAAATGCAACAGTCTCGCGAGGTTTTGTTAGGCTTACTTGCCGAAGAGGGAATTGAGGCATCAGCTCACCAATTCTGCCCTGAAGGAATTCAGTTGGCACAATCAACGGATGTAAGCCAACTGCCAACCTTTGATGAGGGTGGTTTTAGTGTACAGGACGGGGCAGCACAACAGGCGGCAGAAATTTTGCAACCTCAGGCAGACGAATGGATTTTAGATGCCTGTGCCGCTCCTGGTGGTAAAACCTGTCATATTTTGGAAGCGAGTAATAATCAAGCAAAGGTGTTTGCGTTAGAAAAAGAAGGTGAACGAATCGAACGTTTATCTGAAAATTTGCATCGTTTAGATTTAAATGCCGAGGTTGAAGTGGGCGATGCATCACAGCCTGATGATTGGTGGAATGGTGAAACGTTCGATAAAATATTGCTTGATGCGCCTTGTTCTGCAACGGGAATTATTCGCCGCCATCCTGATATTAAATGGCACAGAACAGCTGAAGACATCGAAGCCTTAGTCATTTTACAAGGCGAAATCCTAACCGCGCTTTGGTCAACCTTAAAAGTTGGTGGTAAGCTTTTGTATGCAACCTGCTCCGTGTTACCACAAGAAAATAGTGAGCAAATTGCTCACTTTTTAAAACAAACCGCGGATGCAAAAGAAATACCAATCCAGCATAAACATAAATGGGGTCTGACCCCTTTAAATGGAATTGGACAACAAATCTTGCCTGGTGAGCAGGATAAACAAAGCTCAAATATGGATGGTTTTTATTATTGTCTATTAAAGAAAGTCGCCTTATGAAGAGGTTTGTTAGTTTTATTATCTTTTTTATTGGCTTATATAGCCCTACTGCTCTTTCTTTTAGCATGCCACAACTTCAACATACCATCCACATCCATTACCTATACTCTTATTTCAAACAGCAACAATTAAAAATTGATTCTCAGGTAATGTTTAGACTGTCTAATGAAATGGAAAAAGCGCTAGAACACGAAATTCCACTTAGTTTTGATATTGAATTTGTTTTGTTAGAAAACAATCAGTTTTTTGGAATTGAATACCAGTCTGAAAAACAATCAATCAATTATCAAATTACACTGAGTTACTTTGGATATAACAAACAATATATTATTACTAATGAGCGTACTCAGATAAATCAGAATTTTAATAACTTGAAAGATGCGCTACGAACCTTTGGTACTCTTCGTGAATTTACAATCACCAATCTGGCAAAACTTAATCCCAAACAAAAATATACCTTAAAATTTAGAGTAAAGTTTGATCCTTGGCAATTACCAACGCCTTTAATTATTAACTCTTTTGTGAATACTGACTGGTATTTAAGCAGTGAATGGTTTCAAAAAAACGTAGAATTACCGAACAATATACAAAATTAACTAACTAACGTCTGAGGCGTTTTTATGGCTCGATTTCAAAAGCGAAAATTTATAAAGCAATACGGTTGGTTAATTTCAATTAGCTCCATTTTGCTTTTGTCTTTAGCTGCAATAAGCCATGTTCTCCAAAGTGCCGAACAGTTTGCACAGTTTTATGCCATTCTATTAATCGCCAGTTTTATCGGTGTTTCTATGCTGATTTACATGTTGTTTACCACTATCAAAAGACTCCGAAAAAACTACCTAAAAAAGCGTGCTGGCTCTCGAATTACAGCAAAACTAACGTTTTCAATCAGTTTAATTCTGCTTATTCCACTGCTCATCACCTATTTTTTCTCGACCACTTTTGTAAACAAAGGTGTTGATCAATGGTTTGATGTTAAAACAGAAGAGGCATTAACAGATGCGGTTAGCCTTGTTAAGATTTCCTTAGATAACCAGCGTCGAAACAGTTTAAAAAGCACATTACAAGCAGCAAAAATTTATCAACAAGATCTGTCTATCACGCCTGTTCTAACCATTATTAAAATAAGAAAACAATTTAATATTAGCGAGGCTTCACTTTATACAATAAATGGCCGTCTACTGTCTTTTAGCGGTAAGATTGAGAGTAACGATTTACCAAAAGCGCCAAAAGCTTCATTGTTTCAACAAATACGACAGGGACGAACCTATGCTGCAATTGAAACGGTTACTGAGGGAAGTAGTCGCTATCAAATCATCAGAGTAATGGTGCCTGTTACCAATCTGGCTGATAAAAGAATACAAGTGCTACAGGCGATCTACACGATTCCAGATCAACTTAGCCAACTTGCTCAAAATGTCCGTATTTCTGCAGGGCAATATCAAGAACTAAGTTATTTAAAAAAACCTCTTAAGACCAGTTTTATGATTGTGTTAACCATTCTGCTGCTACTCACTTTAATTAGTGCCATTCTGTTTAGCATTAAAGTTATCGAAAAATTAATTGAGCCAATTAAGGTACTTGCGAAAGGAACCGAAGCAGTTTCTGAAGGTAATTATAGTTTAAGTGTCCCTGTTATTAGTGATGATGACTTAGGGCAATTAACTCACTCTTTTAATGGAATGATTCAACAAATCTCCTTAGCGAGAAATGAAATCAAATTTAGCCATCAGCAGACCAAAGTTCAACAGTTATACTTGCAAGCAATTATTCAAAACTTAAACAGTGGTGTAATTACACTTGACTCCCGCTTTCGACTTAAAACAATAAATGATACTGCCAATAAAATACTCAACATAAATCTATTCAAACAACTTGGAGAACCCTTAAAGGAGGTATTAAAATCAGAAGACTCTGCTCACTTAAAACCTTTTTTTGATGATGTTTTCCCCCTCCTAACAAGTGAGAATGAATCTTGGAGCAAGCAATTCACCTATGAATGTATCGAAGGGCAAAAAATATTGCTTACTCATGGTTCAACCCTGCCAAGCTTAGATAAAAAACACGGCGGATTTGTTATTGTAATAGAAGACATTACAGAGCTGGTTCAAGCTCAATTACACTCTGCTTGGAGTGATGTTGCAAAACGACTTGCCCATGAGATAAAAAACCCCCTCACCCCAATTCAACTTTCAGCAGAACGAATTAAATACAAACTCTCTAAACAAATCCCTGCTGAATCACAGGAATTCTTAACCAGAATGACAGAAACCATTACCGCTCAGGTTTCTTCAATGCAGGAACTGGTACAAGCCTTTGCCGAATATGCAGATACGCCCGAGATAGAAATATCAAATTTTAAACTAAATGCTCTAATCACTGATATTGCCAGTATGTACAAGGACAACACTGCTAGTTGGCAAATAAAAACCAATCTTGATGATAGCTGTAATACTCTCAGTGCAGATATTTCAAAACTCCGGCAACTACTGCACAACTTAATAAAAAATGCGATTGAAGCTTGCGAAGGACTTGACGGCATTCTGATTACGGTTTCAACAAGGTGTTTTGAAGATTTTATTGAAATAGAGGTCGCTGATAATGGCCCTGGAATTCCTGAAACTGCCAAAAACTGGATTTTTGAACCCTATGCAACTGATAAACCAAAAGGGACAGGCTTAGGTTTAGCGATTGCCAAAAAAATTATTGACGAACATCATGGAAAAATTGAAGTAGAATCTATAAGTGAAGGGGAGCATCACGGTACCCAGTTTATAATCACAATACCAAACAGGATGAATAATGACATTAGGTAAAATTTTAATTGTGGATGATGAAAAAGACATTCGCAATTTAATGGAAGAAATTTTTACCGATGAAGGCTATCAGGTTAGTACTGCTGCCAACGGACAGCAGGCGATTAAACAGTGGCATGAACAAGCTCCAGATGTTATTTTCTTAGATGTTTGGATGCCTGACATTGATGGAATTACACTTTTAAAATCAATGCTTGATAAACAAGCAATTGGCAATGCTTGCGTTGTGATGATATCAGGGCATGGTACGATTGAAACGGCCATACAAGCAACTAAATTAGGTGCATATGATTTTTTAGAAAAACCACTTTCACTTGCTAAAATAATCATTAGTGCTGAAAAGGCCATGGAAAATGTCAAGCTTCACAATGAAAACCGTCAACTAAAACAAAAATTGCCTGAACAATTTTTACCCATTGGTAAAAGCAAAGTGATTCAGCAGCTCAAAGAAACAATCCACCGCCTTGCTAAATATAGTATGCCTGTCTTTATTACTGGTGAAAAAGGAACAGGAAGACAACGCCTAGCAGAAGCCATCTATAAACTGAGCGAACAGCAAAATCAAAAACTTCTTTGCCTAAATGGAATGGACTTTTCTTCAAAACGCCAACTTATACTAGGGACAGAAGAGCAAGAAGGTGTCAAAAGCAATATCACACAAGGGGAAATCAGTTTAGCTGATGGCGGCACTTTAATCGTCAACAACCTTGAGCAACTAGATCATGACGGACAGGCGTTTTTAGCGCAACTTATTAAAGATGCTTCCTTCACCCGTATAGGAGCATCTAAACCGACGAGTATCAGCTTAAGGCTACTGGCTATTTCCAATTGTTCTATTGCCGAATTAAAGAACTCAAAATTTAATGAAACCGTTATCAATCGCTTAGAAATAATACAAGTTGAACTGCCTTCATTAAGACAACATACTGAAGACCTGCCAGAATTAATTGATTATTTTGTTGACTATTTTTTAACCCATGAAGCACTTAAATATCGAAAATTTTCTATCGCAGCCATTAATACGCTAAGGCAATACAGCTGGCCAGGGAACTTTAAAGAACTCAAAAACCTAATTCAAAGACTCTTAATTTTGGGTGAGGGAGATATTTCTAACGAAGAAATAAAAACAATTTTAGAAAGTAGCAAGAAAGACAATAAGCCATCGGTGAGTAATGTTGACACCACAATTAACTTAAGACAGGCTAAGGAGCTGTTTGAAGCAAGCTATCTGAAACAACTGTTAATTGAAACCGGTGGAAATGTGTCAGAAACCGCGCAACTTTCTGGCTTAGAAAGAACTAACTTATATCGAAAATTAAAAAACTTAAATATTGACCCTAAAAATCCAAAGTAACCTAAATGAATAATTTGTGGCTAATTTGGATTTTGTATAAAAAGATTTCTATAAGAAGGATAACATGAATATTCTAATACTTGGAGCAGGACAAGTTGGATCATCCCTAACGGAGGTACTTGCAAAACAAAATAACAGTGTTACCGTGGTGGATTTGAATTCAACAAATCTACAAAAACTTCAAGATCGTTTTGATATTCGTACCGTCAATGGGGAAGCTTCCAACCCAGACGTATTAATTCAGGCAGGGCTCGAAGAGACTGAAATACTCATTGCCGCTACCCAGCGAGACGACACCAATATTTTAGCTTGTCAACTGGCACATATTCTTTCCAAGACTCCAACCAAAATTGCCCGTATAAGAGGTGACAGCTATCTCAAACATTCTGAGTTATTTGATCGCAACAAAAACAAAGATGCCATCCCAATTAACGCTCTGATTAGTCCTGAAACCCTTGTAAAAGACTATATTATGCAGTTAATAGAGTATCCTGGGTCATTGCAGGTAGTTGATTTTGCAGACAATAAAGTACAAATTGTTGCAATCCGTTCAAGATCGGGAAGTCTGTTAGTAGGGAAAAAGATTAAGGAAATAAAACAGTATTTACCTGATAAAGTTGAAACTCGCATTGTCGCCATCTATCGGCATGGACAAGTTTTAATGCCAACAGGGGATACTATTATTATGGAAGGAGACGAGGTCTTCTTTATGGCTGTGCCAAATGATATTCCTAAGGTTGTTCATGAATTACGAAATGATAAATTAAGACCTTCACGTAATATTATGATTGCTGGCGGTGGAAACATTGGTTTTAACCTTGCCAAAGAACTTGAAAAACAACACCAAGTTAAAATTATTGATCGGGAAATTTCACGCGCCAGATTTATTGCAGAATCTTTGGATGAAGCCATTATCATCCATGGTGATGTTGCTGATAAATCATTACTGATGGAAGAAAACATCGACGAAATTGATTTATTTGTTGCTATCACCAATTCAGATGAAGCCAACATTATTTCAGGGATGCTTGCCAAAAAACTAGGGGTTAAACGCGTTATTGCACTGGTCAACAACCAATCTTATGTCGATTTAATTCACCTTAATAGTATTGATATTGCTATTTCAGCTCACGAAATTACTACTAGCCATCTTCTACACTATATGCGTGAAGGCGATACCGTTAAGGTATCAACCTTAAGAAGAGGTGCTGCCGAAGCAATTGAAGTCATTGTTCATGGAAATAGAAAAACCTCTAGTATTATTGGCCATAAAATAGGTGAAATAGAATGGCCAGCCGATATCACAATTGGCTGTGTTATTCGCAATGAAAAAGTGATTATCGCTCATCGCGATATCACCATCTTGGATGAAGACCATGTTATTTTCTTTTTAACCGACCCTTCTCGTGCAGAAGAAATAACCAACCTTTTCTCACCTAAAGAGAAAAAATCTTGGTTCTAATGAATTCTAAATGAGAGATTATCATGCACACTAAACTAATTTTTAGAATTCTTGGTTTACTATTAATGGTGTTTAGCTTAACGCTAATTCCCCCCATCATCATTGCCTTAATCTACGAAGATGGGGGCTTGCAGGACTTTATATTATCTTTAGTCTTCTTATTATTAGCTGGAACTCTCATGTGGTACCCATCAAGAAAGGACAAACATGAATTAAAAATACGTGACGGTTTTTTAATCGTTGTGATGTTTTGGTCGGTATTAGGTTTTGTAGGAGCAATTCCGCTATATTTTGCAACCAATACCTTCATGAGTGCAACCGATGCTATTTTTGAATCCTTTTCTGGTCTAACCACGACTGGCGCTACGGTTATTACCGGGCTTGATGCCTTGCCTCATTCCATGCTTTGGTATCGCCAGCAACTTCAATGGCTCGGTGGGATGGGAATAATCGTTTTAGCGGTCGCAATTCTTCCAATGCTGGGGATCGGGGGAATGCAACTCTATCGAGCTGAAAGTCCTGGTCCGGTTAAAGACTCAAAACTTGCTCCCAGAATTTCTGAAACGGCTAAGGCACTTTGGTATATCTACCTAGGCTTAACAATTTCATGTGCCCTTAGCTTTAGAATGGCTGGAATGAGTTGGTTTGATGCTTTTGCGCATAGTTTTTCAACCGTTGCAATCGGTGGCTTTTCAACCCATGATAACAGTATTGGACACTTTCAAAATGTAGAAATTGAAATCGTCGCCATGATATTTATGGTACTAGCAGGAATCAATTTTGCCTTACACTTTACCGCATTTCGTAATCGTTCAACCAGTGCTTACCGGTTTGACCCTGAAGCAAAAGCTTACACAGGAATACTGCTGTTTGCAATTACAGTCACCACTGCCTATTTAGCCTTAAACAATATCTACCCAACTTGGCAAGAAAGCTTACGGTATGCTTCCTTCCAAGCGATATCACTCGCAACTACGACTGGTTATGCCAGTACAAGCTATACCGTTTGGCCAGCCTTTGTTCCTGTCTTCTTAATTTTATTAAGTTTCATTGGCGGCAGTGCTGGTTCAACCGCAGGTGGTATGAAGGTCATTCGGATTATTTTGCTTGCTAAACAAGGGGGACGTGAAATTATCCGTCTGCTACACCCAAACGCACTAATGCCTATAAAATTAAATGGTAAAGTTGTGCCTGATCGAGTTATTACTGCCGTGTGGGGGTTTTTCTCTCTCTATATCGTTTCCTTTATCAGTATTATGCTTATATTAATGATGTTAGGGCTAGATCAGGTAACTGCTTTTTCTGCTGTAACTGCAACCATCAATAATCTTGGTCCTGGGCTGGGAGAAGTTGCAACAAACTATCAATCTCTTTCAGATCCTATTAAGTGGGTTTTAACCTTTACTATGTTATTAGGTCGTTTAGAAATTTTCACTTTGTTAGTCTTGTTCACTGCCGCCTTTTGGAGAAAGTAAATGAGTCAAAAGATAACAGTGGCTGAAAAATGGGATCAAAGATATGCAATGGTTGAAGATACCATTAATATACCGCCTGCTTGGGTATTAAAACACCATAGCCAATACTTACCTTTAAAAGGAAAAGCGCTCGATTTAGCCTGCGGACTAGGTGGTAATGCACGTTTTTTAGCCATGTGTGGTTTAACGGTTGATGCTTGGGATATTTCTGATGTTGCACTCACTCATTTAAATAATTATGCCTCTGTTAATCGCCTTGCGATTACGCCGACCATTTGCGATATTGAACAAATGCTATTCCCCTATCAACTGTACGATATCATTGTCATCAGTAACTATTTAAACAGAGCGTTATTAAAACAAATCCAACCAGCACTCAAACCAAACGGCAAACTCTATTTACAAACGTTTTTAGAACCCATCCAACATCATGCCCCTACTAGTCAAAAATTCTATTTAAAATCAAATGAATTAACCAACCAACTAAAGGCAATGAGAACTGAAATCTACGGGGAAGGATGGCTACAAAACTCTTCTCAAGAACCTGCAAGCTTCAATCGGTTTGCTTGGTATGTAGGAACCAAGAAAACATGATGTAAACAATAAATTTAACACCAAATAATATTACCAATATCTAATACTCACCAAATGATTTTGATTCTTAAATAGTCCAACCTGAATTAA
>CAYUHO010000010.1:0-18685 GCA_964444445.1 uncultured Piscirickettsiaceae bacterium
TTGATGCTGAAAACTTGGCGTTGCCATAATTTTAATCAGTTGTTAAGTGTCTCCTTAAGAGACACTTGGAGTAATTAGTTTAAATGAAGAAGATGAATTTACAGGTTTTTAATACAGAGACTCGCCAAAAAGAAGTTTTTAAACCGATTACAGAAGGAAAAATTGGCATCTATGTCTGTGGAATTACCGTTTATGACTATTGCCATATCGGTCACGCTAGAGTCATGGTTGTGTTTGATACCATTGTTAGGCACCTAAGAAATATTGGATATGAGGTTAATTATGTTCGTAATATCACCGATATTGACGATAAGATTATTAATCGAGCGCTAGAAAATCAAGAAGAGATTCAGTCGCTAACCCAACGCTTTATCGAAGCAATGCATGAAGATGAAGCAAATCTAAATGTTCTCAGACCAAATCATGAGCCAAGAGCGACTGAACATATGCCTGAAATTGAAGCGATGATTACCAGTCTTGTCGATAAAGGGCATGCTTACATAGCTGACAATGGGGATGTATATTTTAATGTAAAGTCTGATGAGGACTATGGTCGCCTATCAGGTAAAAATGTCGATGATTTGGAAGCTGGTGCAAGGGTTGAGGTCAACACCGCCAAGAAAGATCCATTGGATTTTGTTTTATGGAAGGCCTCAAAAGAAAATGAACCAGCATGGAGTTCAGCATGGGGAAGTGGACGACCAGGTTGGCATATAGAGTGTTCAGCAATGGCAACTAAGTGTTTAGGTAATCACTTTGATATTCATGGGGGAGGGATGGACTTAACTTTCCCACACCACGAAAATGAAATTGCTCAGTCAGAATGTGCCACGGGAGAACATTATGTTAATACCTGGATGCACTGTGGGTTTGTTCGTATTGATGATGAAAAAATGTCAAAGTCACTGGGTAATTTTTTCACAATTCGCGAGGTTTTAAAAAAGTATCATCCTGAGGTTATTCGTTACTTTTTATTAGCGAGCCATTATCGCAGTCCTGTGAATTACTCAACAGAAAATTTAGATATTGCGAAAGCAAGCATTAATCGGTTATATACCGCACTCCAGAAGACTGACTCACAAGGGATAGTCTCGGCAATGTCTGATTATGAAAGTCAGTTTATAGCCGCGATGAATGATGACTTTAATACGCCGCAAGCCTTATCGATATTATTTGATTTAGCGAAAGAAGTTAATAAAACTAATTCAACTGAAATGGCATCTTTGTTGAAGAAACTTGCCAATCAGTTAGGTTTACTACAACAAACTGCTTCTGAATTTTTTAAATCCCAACCGTCAGATTCTGATTATTCTGAAGAGAAAATTCAAGTCTTAATTGATGAGAGAAAATCAGCCAGAGCAAATAAAAATTTTACGCGCTCTGATGAAATTAGAGACTTGCTTTTGGAGAATGATATCGAACTATTGGATAGTGCTGAAGGGACAACCTGGCGGCGTCGATAAGATTTTAACAGGGGTGAATTTCATCCCTTTTTATTTATTCCGTATCTCCTTTAGTTGCATATTCAATTTCTTTGTTTTGAATGAAATAGATTAGTTTTCTTCTATCTTCTTCCGAAATCGAGCGGTATTTTAGAGAGGTTAGGAATCCATCTTCTTCTTCTAGAACCTTGACAATATCGCACATGATAAGAAGTGGTTCTTTATCGGTAGATAATTGCAACAAGACCTCTATTTTTTGGTTATTGTTTATATTCTCATCAATTTTAAATTGAATTCCACCTGCACTAAGGTTGACCATTTTTAATGGGATGGAGTGGGAAAGTTGCTTTACATCGACTGTTTGTAAAATAAAATTAATTTTTCCATTCAAAGCAGCCAGTGCTTTCGCAAGAAGATCGCTTTTTTGGCCAATTTGAACGACGATTTCTTTTATTTGTTCATCAAGCTTATTAAAATCTTCTAAAAAATATTTTTCAATATAGCTCGGATCAAGCGTTGATGAGCTTTCTTTATTTTGAAATTCTTCTGCAGAAAGGATTCTATAGCCACAAGGAATCATGGCATTTATTCTAAAAAAAGAACGGTCGTTTTTTGATTTCATACTAGTAACTTCTTAAATAATTAGCGGATGCAAATTGTTATCCTAATCCAAATAGTAAGGACTCTAGGATATTTATTCTAGTGATAATTAAAGCATAAAATAAGCCAAATTTGTATTGATTATGCAAAATACAGGTTAAACCCTAGGCTTTTCCAAGTGGTTTAGAGTTGGTGTTACTTGTTGTGGAACTTCCTGATGAAGTGTAAGTTTTACTTTGTGTGTCTTGGCCCTTTAGGATTTGTAAAAAGGCATCGTTTAGGTTAGTAAAAGATTGAAGTGTAATCCCATTAGCAATATTTTTGTCATGACATTTGATAGTCTGCTTGGCAACTTGTTTGAACAATTCTTGTATTTGTTGAGGTAAGTCTTTGAAATTTGTTTGCTCAATAAATTGAGAAATAGAAAAATCTTGCTGTTTTGTAACTTTTGATAAGGTTTTGAGTGTATGCTCGATTTTTTCAGAAAGCAGTTTTTTATTAGTAACGATACGCGTTAATTTTTCAGTATCTGATGTTTTTAAAATATCGGATTCTTGATCAAGGGTTGCTTCAAATTCATTGAGTAGGTTAAGTAGATTATCGATACTCTCGGAAAGTAATGAAATATCAATATCTACTTGACTCATAGATTAAGAGCCTGCCAATAACAATTCGGTTTCGATTAGTTTTGAGGCTACCTTTTCAGCATCAACCTGATAAGTACCATCTTGTATCGCCTGTTTCAATTCTTCTATACGCGCGGAGTTATCAACGTTGGATGTTTTTGCTTGTTGCTCCAACTCTTTAACAGATGACGAGATAGTCACTTTATCACCGACTTCATTGCTTGAAATGGAATTGGTTTGTCCGTTGCTTTTACCTGCTTGGTTTTGGTTTTCAGCAACCCGAGAATTTAAGCCATTTGAAATATTTTTAATATCCATGATACTTTCCTTATCATTTTAGGATTTAAGGTTAGAGCTTATTCTAAATTAAATCGTTATAGGTTTCTACTTAAAGCTATCGGCTAGAGTATAAAAAACTTTAAGCTTTTTTACGATTTTTTTTATGGCACTAAAATTTTGTTTGGAGCAATAACCATGCCTTTTAATGTTTTTCCTGAAGAAATATTTTTAAAAGGGATTTGCTCTTCTTTTGTTCCATTTTTTAATGCTATGCCTTTTGAGGTTACCTTTAGGTTTCCAATATAGGATACGATTGTTATCGGCTGATTTTTAAAAACTAAATAGGGTGGTTCTAGCATATTTATGGTAATGATTTTGTTAGGTGATATGGACTTTTTTGTCCTCATTCCAATAACGGAATCAATATTTTTCATTGCACCATTTCGTATTTTTTTATAGGGTAGATAAGTTATTTTTACATCTTCTTTGGTGATTGTGGTTTGCTGGATAATGCCATTGGTAGATACAACAACAGGGAGTTCGCCACCTATATTTGCAACAATAAACAACTTCCATTTTGGGAGCGGACAAGTTAGTTTCAAGGTCATTCTGCCCAGCCGTTTTTCTGGGGACTTATCTTCAATGGTGATAGCTTCTAAACAGGTTTTAAGTTTTAGTCTTGAGCTAATGGGGCTTATAGAAATTTTACGGTTTTTAATTTTTTGGGCAGTTTTTTGCTTTAAGTGTTCAAGAGCAATGCTATGAAGTTTTTGTTTGGACTCAAATAGGTTAGATTTTTCTGTTGAAGTCGCATTTGATCCGTTACAGAAAATCATCAGTGATAACGCGAAAATAAATTTGAAATTGAAATGAAAAATACTTTTTTTCATTTTTGTCCTTGAGTTTAATTTATGTTTTGTAAACTTGTTGTGAGTTTTTGAATATCTGCTTATTATCAGTTATATTAACTCAAACAGTTTCAAGTTTCATTGCTTTGGAATTTATTTATTTATATAGGGAGTGCTTTGCACGAGATCAAAAACGAATAAAAATGGCTATAAATTCGCATCTTTCAGCCAAAAAAATGCTCAATAGCTAGCTATTAAGCTTATTTTTTGACTAAAATCTGCAAAATTCTATCTCATTTTTCCTGCGCTTTTGACTCGTACAAAGCACTCATAGGGTGTCTTTAAAATGTCTGATTTTCTAAAAGAAGTTGATAAGAGAACGTCTCTTGCGGGGATGAACCGCATGGAACTTTTGTTATTTAAAATAAAAGGACAGCAGCTGTTTGGAATTAATGTTTTTAAAGTTAGGGAAGTCATTCGAACCCCTGAAGTATCATCTGTGCCAAAATCAGATTCTCGAATTGTGGGGGTATCCGATATTCGTGGTCAAACCATGCCGATGATTGATTTAGCAAAGTCGCTTGATTTAGAACCGATTAAAAAAGAAGACTATATGGAAAGTTTAACGATTGTGACTGAATTTAATAGTTCGGTACAGGGTTTTCTAGTAGAAAATGTAGATAGAATTGTCCATCTAGGCTGGGATGATATTTTACCGCCACCCGATACTTTAAATGCCGTAAATTATTTAACAGGTATTACAAGAGCACATGGAGAAATTGTTCAGATTGTTGATGTTGAAAAAGTATTGACCGAAGTTGCGGGAACTAAGGTTGAAGTGTCTGACGAGTTTATTTCGGGGAATAAACATATTATTGGAAAGAATGATTTCTTTGTATTGGGAGCGGATGATTCTGCTGTCGCAAGAGGACAATTAAAAGGGATTTTAGATAAATTAGGTGTTGCTAATAAGATCATGCACAACGGCCAACAAGCTTTTGATTTCTTAAATAAGTGGGCTGACGAACATGAGAAAGGAATTAGTGAGCGTGTTAGGAATAGAATACTAATGGTTATCTCTGATATTGAAATGCCTGAGATGGATGGTTACATGCTCACGAAGAATATTCGTAAGGACCCAAGATTATCTGACTTGTATGTCGTGCTCAGTTCGTCGCTAAGTGGTGGTTTCAATGATACATTGACTTTAAAAGTTGGTGCTGACAAGTTCCTTTCTAAATGGAATCCTGAAGAATTAGGGCAGGTAATTGTGGATAGGATTAATACAGTCTCTTTGGCTGCTACACAAGATGAAGTCTCTGTTTAACTTTTCGTGAGACTTAAACTTTTTGCCATGAAAAAAATCTTTATTTTAATTTCTGCTTTCGTAATGCTTGTCTCTACAGGTGTTGTTTGTGCGGTAGAGAAGTATCCTTCTCGGTGCGCATCTGTCACTGGAAGTTATTCTACTGAAGGTGTTTCAAAAGAGTTTGCACGAAAAATGGCAATTAGAAATGCTTTAAAAAATGCCAGTATGCAGAGCAATTTAAAGGTGAGCTCGTCGCTTGAAGTGAGTAACTTTTCCCTAGTCAAGGATGCGACTCGTTTTACAAGTCAATCTAAGGTATCAAAGTTTCAAATTACCGAAGAGGGTATGAAAAAACTTAGCTATGATGAGCAGTTTGATCAATCAGGTATGCCTTTAAAGGATGTAAAAAGTAAACTTTATCAAGTGACAATGGATGTCTGTTTAACAGAGGATCCTGGGGTTTGTGAAAATGTCTTGGGAAATTATTTACAACCCAAAATGGCAATCGCACAGGTGTTGCTGGCAGATGGATATGGCGCTCGAGACATTTCAAACTTACGTTCAGGCTATCAAGTTGAGTTAGAACGTAGATTACGTCATAAAAATTATCAAAATACTGTACTGATTCACTCGGGCACACATTTGCAAGACGGTGAACAGGTTCTTTCTCCAAATCTATCAATGGAGGTTCTTGAACCAATTAGGAGCTCTACTGGTGCGCAGTATTTATTGTTGAATGTTATTCGATCAGTGGCTCGTTTTAATGAGGGCAGTTCACTGTTCAGCGATGTTAAAAGGTTTTATAATCAGGAAGTTGTCTCGGACGCTCGTTATCTCGAAACCGAAACATTTATTGTTGATATGTTAAGTCGTCAAGTTGTTTACCAAAAGCGTCATGGTTTTGACATTAAAGGTGACGTGACTGTAGGGCGAGATAGAGCGTTTGGGACAAATGCGTTTTTTGCCACTAATACAGGTATGGTATTCGCTACGATGCTCGAACAAGTTACGACTGGTATATCTCAGTTTTTAAAATGTAAACCCTTAAAGACAAATATAATTGATATTCGTGGTAAAGAGTATATTTTATTCTTGTCTACAGAGTCGGGCGCAGGTGTTGGTGATGAGTTAACGGTTTATCATAAGTTTGGTCGTTCTGTAACTAGAGCAGGAGTTGATCTTGGTTTTGACGCTAAACCTAGCGGCTTTTTAAAAATCATTAGAATTAATTCTAAATTTGCTGTAGCTGAGGTGATGAATAAAACAGGTTTAATTCAGGTCGGTGATGAAGTTTCATCTTGGTAGCGTTTATTCCTTTTCATCGTTTCGTTGAATCCAATTTTAGGGTTCAACTTTTTATTTAATCACTCGCCTTTTAATTTTGCTTCTTTTGTTCCACTCTTTTTACCCCCCCCCTAGGCAAATTTTGCCACCTACCATAAGTTGAATTTCCGAATTGTTGATTATAAGGAGTGAATGATTGAAATTTATCATTTTTAAAAAAAGATTAAAGTTCTTTGTATGTCTGCCGATATTCGGTGTTTTTTTTATTACTTGAGTGTTTTTTTATTTTGGCATTTCGATTGCTTTAAGTTTATTGGGTAAATACTTTAAGCGATAGAGGAATGTGAATGGAATCTGTATTTGGGATATATGAACAGGCATTATCAGTTAGAAAAGAACGGAATGCGATTCTTGCAAATAACTTGGCAAACGCAGATACGCCAAACTTTAAGGCTAGAGATTTAGATTGGCAGAAGGAAATGGCAACTGCTTATGAGAAGCAAGCTTCTTCTAAATTTAGTCCAAGCCTTGATAGAACGAATGGGAAACATTTTTCTGGCTTTACAGAGACTAGTACGAGTGACTACTTGAAATATCGTGTACCAACTCAGCCAGCTTTAGATGGTAATACCGTTGAAACACATATAGAAAAAGCAAAGTTTATGGAAAATGCGATGCAGTACCAAGCAACGCTTGAGTTTATGAATGGTAAGGTGTCGGGGATACGAGGAGCTTTACGTGGTGAATAGGAGTATTAGTTAAATGCCAGTTTTTCCAACTTTAGATATTTCTGCATCAGGTATGCATGTGCAAACAGTAAGGTTAAATACCATCGCATCGAATATTGCAAACGTGAACAGTGTAAGCTCAAACGATGAAGATACGTATCGCTCTAAGCAACCAGTATTTAAAACAGTCTTAAACAATGAGTTCACAGGTGAAAAGCGCGCGATTGCGGGTGTAAAAGTTCATGAGATTGTAGAGAGTCAGGAGCCTTTGAAAATGGAATACAATCCAAATCACCCAATGGCAAATGAAGATGGTTATATTTTTAGACCAAATGTTAATGTGGTAGAGGAAATGGCAAATATGCTGGATGCTTCTAGAGCTTATGAGACAAATATCGAAGTAATGAATACCTCAAAGCAACTGTTACTTAGAACAATTCAACTTGGAAAAAATTAGGAGATAAATTATGGCAGTTTCAAATATTAGTTCTGATCTTTATTCTCAATTAAGTGCAAGTTCAAATTCTGCTGCATTTGCACCAGAAAATGAAATGGGTCAAGCGGAGTTTTTATTACTACTTACCACGCAATTGAAAAATCAAGACCCAAATGACCCTGTAGATCCCTCAAGTTTTGTGTCAGATTTGACGGAAATGAGTCAACTTGACTCAACCAATAAAATGAATGAATCAATTTCTGCAATGGTTGAAGGTTTTCAAGGAATGCAAACGATGCAAGCTGCGGCTCTAATTGGTAAAAATGTACAGGTAGAGGGTAAAGAACTTAGTTATTCTGCGGGAGAAGAAGTAGATATTAAAATGTCACTTACAGAAGCCTTAACGGATGTCACGATTGTTATTTCAGATGATGATGGTGTTGTTAAGGAATTGGATGCGGGTGATTTAGAGACGGGTGATAACATTGTTTCATGGAATGGTGAAGATAGCTCAGGTATTGCAAGAGATTCTGGACAGTTTACCCTAACTGTTTATGGTACCGATAGTGAGGGGGAGCTTCAGTCGATTAATACAATTGTGCCTTCAAAGGTAAATAGTATTGCGATTAGTGAAGATGGAACGACAACCTTAACCCTTGCAACAGGTGAGCTGGTTTCGATGGATTCGGTTAGACAGATTAGTATATAAACTTTATTATAGGAGAAGGCATATGGCTTCATTTGATTTAAATGCATTAAGTGGTATTAACGCGGCTTCGAGTGGTTTAACAACGATTTCGAATAATTTAGCGAATGCAGAAACGGTTGGCTTTAAAAGTTCAAGAGCAGAGTTTGCAGATATGTTCTCTGGGAATCAGCAGTCTCCTGGTAACGGGGTTCGTGTTGAAGCCTATACTCAAGACTTTGGACAAGGAACGATTAATGGAACGGGTAGAGATTTAGACTTTGCTGTTGATGGGGAAGGTTTTTTTGTTTTAGATGATTCGACAGGTAAATACCCTAATATTTATACTCGTAATGGTTCTTTTAAACTTGATAAAGATGGCTATATTACCGATCAGTCTGGTAATGAATTGCAAGGCTATTTATTGAATCAGGCTGAATCTACGGAAGATGTTCCTGTATTTGAAACAACATTAAGTTCGATTAATTTAGATAGTTTAAATAAGACACCAAAAGCCACTGATGAAATGAATTATGACATTAATTTAGACGGTGACCTAGATAATAATGTGGATGAAAACGGTAGCGGGGTTGCTGACCCTACTGCTGCAGTTCGAGATAACCTGTTAAGGTTAGTCGATTTTGAAGATGCAACTGATGTGAGTGATGATCCTTATACAGGGACAGTTGATTTTTCTATTTCAGAAGAGATTTATGATTCATTAGGAGGAGAGCATAGGCTAACGGCTAATTATTATAAAAGAGATGTTGTGTCAGTGGCAAACTCTAATGATGATTATGATGGTGATGGAAATAATGATAAGTATAGTAGTTGGATTGTGCAATATACGGTGCAAGATTATGATGAAGAGACGGATACTTATAGTACTAGTGGTCATGTTGCGGATGCGACTGGCGCGCTATTAGACTCTGCTGGTGCGGTTATTCCGACTCCTTCTACAGGGGTGGATAAATTAGAAGGTCAAATTTTTGAATTGCGCTTTAATACAGATGGAGAGTTGGTTGATGTGCTTACTCCAAATGATGTCTCTGCTCCAGTTGGTATTACGGCGGTAAATGATGACTTGCCAGCTGCAGATTGGACTTCAACAGGGACAAGTGTTGCTTTAAACTGGGTGATAGATACCCCTTTTTCAGGTGCAAATGATCCATTAGGAAATACGCAGTCAACCGCAGTTAATATTGATGTTGATTTTTCTAAGATGACCCAGTTTGCAGGTTCTAATGATGCTCGTGGTGTTTCTCAAAATGGTTTTAAAGTTGGCGATTTAATTGGTTTGAATACTGGCTTAGATGGGGTGATTGAGGCAAGCTATTCAAATGGACGCTCTATTGCGGTGGCTCAGATTGGGCTTGGAAATTTTTCGGATAAAAATGCACTACAAAAATTAGGCGGACAGACTTATGCAGAATCCTATGGTTCTGGTTCGGTTCAGTTAGGGCCACCAGAGGCAAATGGTTTTGGTACGATTCAGTCTGGCTCGCTTGAATATTCTAATGTGGATACCACTCAAGAATTAGTGAATATGATTCAAACTCAAAGAACTTATCAAGCGAGTGCACAAGTTATTTCTACTTCACAGACACTTTTCCAAACGGTATTGAATCTCTAAGTTTTTATTTGCTTGTTATATTTATTTACGAGACTGGCAATTTTTGCCAGTTTTTGTTTGTAAATCTCCTAATCTTTCTATCGGCAGCTTTCTTAAACTCTTGAGTCCTTTTTTGGCATGCCTTATGCTACGTTTATTATTGATAATAAAAACGTTAGAAAACGATAAAGACGTTAACACACAAGGTAAGCACAGACCAAAGAGTCATTTTTAAAATAAAGTGCTTGATTTAGAAATGGATTTTTAACAAGGTTCATTTCATTTTTATTGAAAATTTTCGTTAGGGAATTAAGTTTATATGAACCGTATGTTATACATTGCAATGAGTGGAGCGAAAGAAGTCAGTCTATCGCAAGCGAATAATGCTAATAATTTAGCAAATGCAAATACGGATGGATTTAAAAAAGATTTTAATCAGTTTCGGGCGCAACATGTAGAAGGGCCAGGTTGGAATTCTCGTGCCTATGCGATGAATGAACGTCCAGCAACGGACTTTTCAGCGGGTGCGGTCAAGGTGACGGGTAGAAGCTTGGATGTAATGACCAAGGAAAATGGTTTTTTTGCCGTGTTGACACCTGATGGGTCGGAAGGATTAATTCGAACGGCCTCTTTGAGAGTTAATGCCTCAGGAGAATTAGTTGATGGCCGCAATAATCCGATCTTAAATATAGGTGGTAACCCAATTTCCCTACCAGAATATAAGAAAGTAGAAGTTTCTGGGGATGGCACTATATCGGTGATTCCGGCAGATTCTCAAAATGATTTTATGGTTGATATTGATCAGCTGCGAATGGTTGAAGCAGATACAACTCAGCTTGAAAAAGGCTCAGATGGTTATATTCGTACTAAAGAGGGAGATTTAGTACAGGGAAATGTGGTGATGGTCAGTGGCGCAATCGAGTCAAGTAATGTTAATACGGTTGAAGCCTTAACGACGATGATAGAACTTTCAAGAAAGTATGAAATGCAAATTAAAATGATGAAAACAGCAAAAGATCATTCACAAAAATCAGATAGTTTAGTCAAATTGACCTAGTCTGATTAAGGAAATAATAAAATGAATAGAGCACTTTATGTAGCAAAAACAGGTTTAGAAGCACAGGACTTTAGGCTAGCGGCAATTTCAAATAATATTGCCAATGCCAATACCATTGCTTACAAAAAAGGACGTGCAGAATTTGTTGATTTAATGTACCAAAACGTACGTCAGCCTGGTGCAAAAGCGAACACTAATGAAGATAGTACCCTGCCATCAGGACTACAATTAGGAACGGGTACAAAGGCAATTGGTGTACAAAAAATACATGGTCAGGGTAGTGTAATGGTGACCGATAATCAGCTTGATGTTCTGATTGATGGGCGTGGTTTTTTTAAGACCTTAGATCAAAATGGGACAGAAATGTTTTTTAGAGATGGCTCCTTTCAGTTAAATCAAAATGGTGACCTTGTTACCTCATCAGGGCACTTAATTGAACCAGCGATTAATATTCCCCTTGATGCGACAGAAGTTTTTATTGCGTCAGATGGAGAGGTTTCTGTTCAACAGCCAGGTGTTGCCGCACCATCAATTGTTGGACAAATCGAACTAACAACTTTTCCAAATCCATCTGGCTTAAGCTCAATTGGTAATAACTTTTATAAAGAAAGTTTAGCCAGTGGTGTACCAACTAATAAAAACCCAGAAACAGATGAAGCGGGCAGTTTATTGCAGGGAGCATTAGAGTCCTCAAATGTGAACACTGTCGAGGAGTTGGTTGCGATGATTGAAGCACAAAGAACTTATGAAATGAATTCAAAAGCGATTTCCGCAGCAGATGGCATGATGCAATATTTAAATAATAATATTTAAGCAATAATTTAAAAGGTTTATTTAAAACATGATTACACATAACAGTAAAATAAAAAAATCAGCCAAAAATCACCAGGGGGGGGGGCTGCCTACTGTTGTGACGACATTGCTGCTTTCTTTTGTGATGGCTGGTTGTGTTTCAACACCGCCTGAAAGAATGAAAAAATTTAGTTATGAACCCAGTTACCCTTTAAATATCCCTGAAAAAAACACCGCTAGAAACGGTTCCTTATTCCATGCTTCTGATTCGCTCAGCTTATTTGATGATTCAAGGGCACATAAAGTGGGTGATATTATTACCATAAATTTGTCTGAAAATTTTAATGCGAAAAAGAAAGACGAAGCTAAATATGAAAAAGCTAATAAACAACAATTTGGTTTAGGTGCGGATTTAACTGGTGGAGCAACTGCTTTTGGTGGCAATGTAAGTGTTCCTGGTATTGGCACAGGTATTGGCGTGGGTTATGGCTCCAATGGAAATTTCAAAGGCAAAGCCGATGTAAAGCAAAACTCCAGCTTGACGGGTTCAATTGCAGTGATGGTTGTACAGGTGATTTCAAATGGAAATCTGGTTATCAGGGGAGAAAAGTGGATTACGATTCATGAAGGTGATGAAGTGATTCGGTTTGCAGGCATCATTCGGGCTGAAGACATCCAACCAGATAATACGATTGACTCAAGTAAAGTTGCTGATGTGAGATTGATTTATAAGGATACGGGTATTTCAGGCGATAGTGCAAGACCCAGTGCGGCAACTCAGTTATTACACAAATACTGGCCACTATAGGAATAGGAGAGTCAAAACATGAAAAGAATGATTACCTTTAGCCTATTAATATTAGTAAGTTTCAATACTTATGCGGAAAGAATTAAAGATTTAACAAATGTTGCGGGTGTGCGTGATAATCAATTAATTGGTTATGGTCTTGTGGTTGGGCTAAACGGAACGGGTGATAAGACTGATTATGCCGACCAAAGTTTGCTCTCTATGTTAAGTAAATTCGGGATTAATTTGCCGCCAGGTACCAAGTCTGGTTCTAAAAATATAGCTGCTGTCGCAATTCATTCAAGTTTACCTGCATTTGTTAAGCCAGGACAAAAAATTGATGTAACGGTTTCCTCACTGGGAAATGCTAAAAGTTTACGTGGTGGTACGCTTTTACTGGCTCCCTTAAAAGGGGTTGATGGAAATGTGTATGCGTTAGCACAGGGTAATTTAATTGTTGGCGGGTTAGATGCCTCGGGTGCGGATGGGTCAAGAATTACGGTTAATGTACCGAGTGTGGGAAGAGTACCAAATGGGGCAATTGTTGAAAAAACGGTAGCAACGGATTTTGATCTGGGTAATACGATTACTTTGAATATTAAGCAAGCAGATTTTACCACGGCAACCAATATTGTGAATGCGATTAATACCAAATTTGGTAAAGGAACTGCCTATGCGCTTGATGGTGAATCAATAGAGGTCATGGCACCAAGGTTACCGAATCAGCGGGTGGCTTTTCTATCAATGATTGAGCAATTAAAAGTGGAATCAGGAGAAGCGTCAGCCAGAATTATTATCAATTCTCGCACAGGAACGGTAGTGATTAGTAGTAATGTGCAAGTAAGTCCCGCTGCTGTTACACACGGAAGCCTAGTCGTAAAAATATCTGAAAGTCAAGCTGTTAACCAACCTAATCCTTTTGCGGGTGGCGATACTGCAGTGGGTGAAGAAACGGAACTCAGTATTACAAACAAAGGTAATGGAAGAATGTTTAAATTTCCTGAAGGGGTGAGTTTAGATGATATAGTGCAAGCAGTGAATAAGATTGGCGCCGCTCCAGGAGATTTAGTGGCAATTCTTGAAGCTTTAAAGCAATCTGGTGCGTTAAAAGCAGAATTAATGGTGATTTAAAAATGGAAGCGATTAATAAACTACAAAATTATGAGGTCTATACCAACACACAAGCTTTAAATGATTTAAAAGTAAAGGCTAGGAACGATACTAAAGAAGCGCTAAAACCCGTAGCGCAACAGTTTGAATCAGTTTTTGTTGAACAAATTCTAAAAGAGAATCGAAAAGTAAAGCTTGATGATGGCTGGTTAGATGGTGATAAAACTGACTTTTACAAAGATTGGCACGACAAGCAATTTGCACAGTCTATTTCAGCAAATGGAGGGATAGGTCTCGCAAAAACAATTGTTGAACAACTTTCACCTAATCCTGCGCTTGCTGTGAATTCAGGTACAAATTCAACAGGTTCACCTGTCACGATCATGCCAGTTAAACCCCCATCCAAATCACCTGACCCGTCGGTTGGAATTCTACCTGTTCACAAACCAGTAAATTCAGAAGATTCAGTTGTTGGAATATTACCTGTTAGAAAGCCAGATGATGCAACTGATACGGTTGTCGGAATATTACCAGTTGGTAGAACAGAAAAATCAGCTGATCCTGTTGTTGGGATATTGCCAATACAAAAAACTAAGGAAATAGTAGGTACAGATGAGCAGCTAAAAGCAAATACAGATATGAGTTTGAAGCTTAAAGGATGGTATCCGCTTAATATTAAAATAACAGATGAAGTGGTAAAAAAAACTTCAGACCCAGCGACTTACAGTCCTGAACCAGATGAAGTGATCACTTCGGAAAAGAAGAATGAAACTAATGTTATCCGTGATTATGAAGCTTCCTCATCAGAAAATGCTGCTAAAGCTTGGTTTGATTTGACCGATATAACAGATAAGAAACTTGCAACAAATTACTTAATTATGAAACAATCCTTATCAGAAAGGCTTAGTACTCAAGATCAGCTCAGATTGCGAAGCTTGCAAGCTTAATGGTTAAAAGAGGTTAAATTATATGTCGTCATTACTCAATATTGGAACTGCAGCAACAGCCACTTTTCAAACGGCTATTGCAACCACCTCTCATAATATTGCCAATGTGGGAACGGATGGATATAATCGTCAACGTACTGAAATTGTTAGTAATATTCTTAATCGTTCTTCAGGAACTGGTTCTGGTTCAAGAGTTGATTCAGTAGAAAGAGTCTATGCCAGTTATATTCAGGATCAGTTGTCATCAACGAATAGCTTATTAAACCGTTACGAAGAACAATTATCCTTATCTCAAAATGTTGAGGGAATTGTGGCAGGTAATGATGAGGGTATTCAAGAATTTATGCAACGTTTCTTTGATTCGTTGCAAAACTTATCTGACAACCCTACCTCTGTGACAAATAGAACACTAGTGTTAGATGAAGCAAATAACATGGAAACACTTATTAATAATTTGTCGTCGGTTTTGACGGAATCACAAGCACAAACCAATACGCAAATTGAAGATTTAACGCAAGAAATTAATGAACGTCTTGATCTTGTACAAACGATTAATAAAGAAGTCGCAAGTGCCTTTTCTAGCGGAAGCCAATTACCTAACGATTTATTGGATCAACGTGATCAAGCGATATTTGAGTTAAATAGTTATATGGATGTTAAAACGTTTCCGCAGGAGAATGGGGAAATAGCGATTTATACTGGTGATACTCGTTTACCTCTTGTTAATGGTAATTCAGTGAACCATCTTATTGCCGATAGAACTGAATTTAGTGATGAGTCAAGAACCGAAGTTTATATGATTATTGGGGGTGAAAAGCGCCAAATTTCTGATTCTATTGGTCAGGGGCAGTTAGGAGCGGTACTTGATTTTCGAGAAAATATGCTTGACCCTGCCTTAAATGAATTAGGAGTGACTTTAAATGGTTTAGTTGCTTCAATGAATTGGCAACACTATCAAGGTTATGATGCAAATGGTGATGCAGGGCAGGATTTCTATACACCATTAAGTGCGAATGCATCGGCAAGTAATAAAAATACGGGACCTGAAGATGGTACTAATATCACCGTTAGTTTTCAACCAGAGATTGACCTATTAGCTGGTTACAACGGACAACCTCCCTATACACCAGTTACTCAACCCAATACTTATGGAGATAAAGAGGCTTTTTTAGACGTTGCGACAACCGCAATCGGCGAATTTCAAGCAAGAGAGTATGAGGTTAGGGTTAATGCTGCGGGAGATTTTGAAGTCTATGATCATAAAGAAGGTGGTGCTCCACTTGCTACCATTCCTTTTGGTACAAATGCAGAAATAGACGGTTTGGATTTTGATTTTACTGGTGTGGGAGCAGGAACGGTTGCGACAGGTGATAAATTTTTAATTAAACCTCATCAACAAATATTGGAAGATTTTAGTACAGAAATTAATGATGAAAATGCAATTGCTGCTCGAGGGCAAACACCTGTTGATTCGGATAGTGATGGTTCTTTATTGGATGAAGCTCCTTCAGCTGCTGCAAGTGGTGATAATGTTAATATGGCAAACATGGCATCGTTACAAACCAAAAAAATACTTTATTCAGATGCAAGTGGACAAGCCGCAGAAAGCCTGTTGGGTGGTTATTCCAAAATGGCGACTAATATTGGTATGTATGTGCGTGGTACAGAGATTCAGTTAACTGCACAAACTAATGTATTTGACCAAATTTCAGAAAGAAGAGAATCAATGTCGGGAGTAAGCCTTGATGAGGAGGCTGCAAATTTATTAAGGTATCGGCAAGCTTATGAAGCCTCAGCACAAATTATCCAAACGTCACAAACTTTATTTCAAACGATTTTGGGAGCGATGAACTAAAATGAGAATTTCAACACATCAGTTTCACACAGAAAGTTTCACCTCGATTAATAAACATCGAAACGATGTTTTATCGTGGCAGGAAAAATTAAGTACGGGTAAACGAGTGAATAAACCAAGTGATGACCCCGTTGCAACTTCACAAATTCATGCCTTAAATAAAACAATGAATACCATTTTACAATATGAAAAAAATGGTCAGTATGCACAGTCACAGTTGTCTTATGAAGAGACACAAATTGATAGTGCCGTCAGCCTTACTCAGCGGGCAAGAGAACTTGCTGTTCAGATGATGAATGAAACCTATACCCCTGAAAATCGTCAAGCAACAGCTCTTGAAATTGGACAATTAATTGATGAGCTTGCAAATCTTATGAATGCCTCAAATTCTGAAGGAGAGCTTATTTTTGCGGGTAGTAATGTGACAGCTGATAATGCGTTTGTGGTTGATCCTGCAAACTCAGGGGGGTTACAGCCAGGTAATCAATATTATGCTTATATCGGCAGTGCTAATGCTGGTGTAGATTATGATGAGCGAGCAAATTATGGGGCACGTTTTGTACAAATTGGTTTTGATTCAGATAACAAGCTTTCGCCGGATGATGAGGGTGAACCAAGTCGAGTAAGAATTACTGACCAAGGTAACGATATATTTGGTATCACGGGCGCAACTTCTTTACCTGCTGGTGTTGATGCAAATTTAATTAACGTATTAGTGCAATTAAAAGATAACCTTGATCAAGGGTTGCAGCCACCCGCAGAAATCGGTGATGATTTATTAGCAGGTATAGAGGGTATGTCAATTCAATTAGCCAAAATAGGTTCACGTCAAAATCGAATAGAAGCACAGTATGACTCTGGTCAGTCTTTTACTTTAGCACTAGAAGAGCGACGTTCAACGATCGAAGATCAAGATGTTGTTGAAGGTATTTCTGAATTGACACGTAGCCAAACTGCATTAGAATTGGCACAACAGGTATTTACTAAAGTACAGAGTATGTCTTTGTTTGATTACTTGAGATAGGGATGAGTTATAACCAAAAAGTAATTTTTTATTTGAGTTTTTTTGTACTTTTATTACTTACAGTCAGTATCGGTTTTTTACTGGGCTTAAAGGATTCTTCTGCGAGTATTGAAATACCTGAAAGTAGAGTGCTTAACTTATCTGGTCTTCACGGAATAGTCTTATCGGAGGTAAATAGCTCCTCTCCTAAAAAACAAGCTATATCAATTACTAAGTTTAATCAACCTAATATACCTAATACTTTAAAACAAGCTGTTTATCAAGTAAAGTCAACGGATAGCCAAACGGATACTTCCGATAAAGAAGCAAAGGTTTATCAAAATTTATTGCCCTCTTTAGTGATTCATCAAGACGAAATTGTGATTGAATTTGCTAAAAAAATAGCAACCAGTCAAAATATTAAACAAGCCATTGTGAGGGTGCTTTTATCAAAAGACCCATTAAATGAAGCCAATCTGCTTAGCAAAAAAAGCTATAACCTTAAAACAACACCTTATTTTTATAAAAAAGTCACTGATCAAAACCGTTACGCTATACGTTATCCAAAGCAAGCCTATGATTATGCCCGTTACATTTTAGAAAATAACACAGAAGGTTTTGCGGATAACGAAGGTGATTTTGTATTGGTACACATTCCTTTTATCCAATCAGACTTAACTGGTGTGGCACAGGATTATCAAAACTGGGTAGAAGAATACAGTACAGAATATGATATTAGTCCCGCTTTAGTTTATGCGATTATGGAAACTGAAAGCAGTTTTAATCCAAAAGCGATAAGTCGATCCAATGCGATAGGCTTGATGCAATTAAAACCAAATGCCGCGGGTAAAGATGTCCATAATTTAATTGATTTAAAGCCTGGTAAGCCTTCTAAACGAGATTTGTTTGACTCAAAAAATAATATTCGTATGGGCAGTGCTTATTTAGGATTACTGAGTAATGACTATTTATCAGATGTTGAGAATGAAAAAATAAGAGAAATGATGTCTATTTCTTCCTATAATGGTGGCTTAAGTACGGTACTAAAACTCTTCGGAAAAACACCAGAGAGTGCAATTAAGAAAGTAAACCGAATGCATCCAAAACAGGTTTATAAAAAACTGCGTTTTGAGCATAAGTCTGCTGAAACCAGAAAGTATTTAGATAAGGTTTTAGCCGCAAATTTGAAATATAAAGAACAACTGAATATTCCAATAGAAAGGTATTAAAAGGTAATAATATGACATCATCTGCTTACTGGCAAGACAAACAAGTATTAGTCACA
>CAYUHO010000011.1:0-7894 GCA_964444445.1 uncultured Piscirickettsiaceae bacterium
GATGCTGAAAACTTGGCGTTGCCAGAATTTTAATCAGTTGTTAAGTGTCTCCTTCAGTAGAACTCATTGAATTTTAAGTTTTAAGATTAATAAATAAGGTTGTTAAAATGGCAAAAAGGCATCAGTCCTCTAATTCTAATATTGTTGTAGGTTTGGATATAGGAACCTCCAAAATTGCTGCCATTGTTGGAAAAATTAAGACGGATGGCGTTATTGAGGTAATCGGGATTGGAACACATCCTTCTAAAGGATTAAAAAAAGGTGTTGTAGTAAATATTGATTCTACTGTTGAGTCAATTCAACATGCGATTGATAGTGCTGAACGCATGTCTGGTGTGCGTGTTGATTCTGTTTCCGTTGGTATTGCGGGTAGTCATATTAATAGTTTTAATTCAAATGGAATGGTGGCAATCAGTAATCAAGAGGTACAGGAAGAAGACGTACAAAGAGTAATTGAAGCTGCTAAAACCATTGCAATTCCAAGTGATCAAGAGATTTTACATATTTTGCCTCAAGAGTTTATGATTGATAGTCAAGGTAGTATTCGTGAACCAGTTGGCATGTCAGGTGTACGTTTAGAAGCTAAAGTTCATATGATTACTGGTTCGGTTAGCTCGGCTCAAAATATTACTAAATGTGTTGAACGTTGCGATTTAACCGTTGATTCGTTAATTTTAGAACAGCTAGCATCATCAGAGTCTGTCCTATCAGAAGATGAAAAAGAATTAGGTGTTTGCTTGGTTGATATTGGTGGTGGAACAACGGATATTGCCATTTTTCAAAATGGAGCTATTCGCCATACAGCGGTTATACCTGTTGCAGGTGATCAAGTAACAAATGATATTGCAGTTGCCTTAAGAACGCCCATGGTTGCTGCTGAACAAATAAAACGCGACTATGCCTGTGCCTTGCCACAATTAATCTCAACGGATGAGGAAATCGAAGTTGCTTCTGTTGGTGATCGTCCATCAAGATGTTTGTCACGCCAAACCTTGGTTGAGGTGATTGAACCTCGATATGAAGAACTATTTCAATTGATTCAAGCGGAGCTAAGGCGAGCGAATTTTGAAGATAAAATCGCTGCTGGTATTGTTTTAACGGGTGGTAGTTCGTTAGTTGAAGGAGCAGTTGAATTGGCGGAAGAAGTCTTTCATATGCCTGTAAGGCTTGGCGTTCCTGTTGATGTGGTAGGTTTGAAAGATGAGGTAACAAGCCCCTCTTTTGCAACGACTGTAGGCTTACTTAATTATGCACAGCAATACACGGGTTATACGCCTTCTAGTGAAGCCTCTAAATCGAGGTCTATTTTAGGTAAAGATTCTATTCTTGCCAAAATGAAAAACTGGTTTAAGGATAGTTTTTAGGAAGCTTTGTGATAAAATGCCCTGCTCAAAAGATAAAAAAAGCTTTGTACGAATAACATCGTAGAGTTTAAGTTGGATGCAAGTTTTGTTCTAGATGTGAATGAGATTGTATTGTATAAAGCATATAGAAAGGGTTGCTTGTGAGACAAAAAACAATTGCTAATACTATTAAGGCAAAAGGTGTTGGGTTGCATACAGGTCATGAGGCAATTCTGACATTAAGATCCGCTCCTGAAAATACTGGAATCGTCTTTCGTCGTATTGATTTGAATCCAGTAGTGGAGTTCTCGATTTCTCCTGAAATAGTAAGAGAAACTGTTTTATGTACAACAATTGTTAAAGATGTTGATGGTAAGCAAGTTAAAATTGCGACAATTGAACATCTAATGTCGGCTTTAGCCAGTACGGGTATTGATAACTTATATATTGACATAACCGCTGATGAAGTGCCTATTATGGACGGAAGTGCCTCGCATTTTATTTTTTTACTCCAGTCAGCTGGAATTGAAGCTCAAACCTCGCCTAAATCTTTTATCCGAATTTTAAAGCCCATAACCGTTACCAATAAAAAGGGTGGCTCGGCTTCGTTCAAACCTTATGAGGGTTTTCGTTTAAATTTTTCAATTGACTTTGATCATGTTGCTTTTGATGATACGGCAAAGCAAATGACATTGGAATTTTCTTCAACCTCTTATTTTAAAGAAGTTAGTCGGGCAAGAACGTTTGGCTTTATGTCAGAAATTGAAAAATTAAAAGCCCAAAACCTTGGCTTGGGTGCAGGTTTACATAATGCAATCGGTCTGGATGATAAAGGTGTAATGAATCCGGGTGGTTTACGTGATAAGGATGAGTTTGTGCGACATAAAATATTGGATGCTGTTGGAGATTTATTTATGACGGGGCATGCAATTGTGGGAGAGTTTGTTGCACATAAGTCAGGACACGCTTTGAATAATCAGTTGTTACGTGCTTTGGTGGCAGATAAGTCAGCTTATGAAATAATAGATTACGCTGGACAAAAGCCTCCCATTGAGTACGGAAGTACTAAAATTGTGGCTTCTTAGTTATTCACTGTATCCTTAAAATCTGTATCAACCTGACGTAGAGTTGGGTCGTTACTAAAATCGCTATCAAAATGCCAGCTATGCTGGTTTTTTTTATATCTTAGAATCTCCTAAATTTATGCTAAGATAATCAACTATTTTTTTAAGAAAACTTTATTTGGATTTACACGAATGGCACTGTCCTTTTTAACAAAAATTTTTGGTAGTCGAAATGATCGTCTACTTAAGAAGTATCGCACTAGAATCGATCAAATTAATGGCTTCGAGCCAGCGACCCAAGCGCTTTCTGATGAAGATTTACAAGCAAAAACAAACAGCTTTAAACAGGCATTGGTTGATGGCGCAACCTTGGAGTCAATTTTGCCTGAAGCCTTTGCTGTTGTTAGAGAAGCGAGTTTAAGAACGCTAGGATTGCGTCATTATGATGTGCAAATGATTGGTGGAATGGTACTTCATGAAGGCAATATCGCAGAAATGCGTACGGGTGAAGGTAAAACACTTGTCGCGACTCTTGCTGTATACCTAAATGCGCTAGAAGGTAAAGGTGTGCATGTTATTACGGTGAATGACTATCTTGCTGAACGTGATGCTGAACAAATGGGGCAAATATATCGTTTTCTTGGTTTGAGCACTGGTGTAATCTTATCTGGACAAACTGGAGCAGAAAAACAACAGGCATATAGTTGTGATATCACTTACGGAACTAACAACGAGTTTGGCTTTGATTATTTGCGCGACAATATGGCAATTTTTGCACAAGAAAGAGTGATGAGAGGGCAAAACTTTGCGGTTGTGGATGAGGTTGATTCGATTCTAATTGATGAAGCGAGAACGCCACTGATTATTTCAGGTCCAGCAGAAGATAAATCTGAACTCTATAAGAAAATAAATCCGATTATTCCAAAGCTTGAGAAGGGTGAAGAAGATAAGGAAACAAAAGTTTCTACGGGTGATTATGTTATTGATGAGAAAAATAAACAAATTCATCTAACTGATGAGGGGCATGAAAAAGTAGAGCAAATGCTAGTGGAAGTTGGGTTGATTGGTGAAAATGAATCACTCTATGATGCTGAGCATATTGGCTTGATGAAATTAGTGAATGCAGCTCTGAGAGCAAATCTTCTTTTTGAAGTTAACACAGATTATATTGTTCAGAATAATGAGATTGTTATTATTGATGAATACACTGGACGTAAAATGGCAGGTCGCCGTTGGGGGGACGGTCTTCATCAGGCGGTAGAGGCGAAAGAAAACGTACAAATTCAGGCAGAAAGCCAAACTTATGCATCGATAACTTTTCAGAATTACTTTAGACAGTACAGTAAATTAGCTGGAATGACCGGGACAGCAGACACAGAAGCTGGAGAGTTTTTGTCTACCTATAGCTTGGAAGTTGTTGTAGTGCCAACGAATATACCTCCAACGCGTGATGATAAGCCTGACCTGATTTTCTTAGATATTGAAGGAAAATTCTCTTCAATTGTAAGAGACATTCAGACTATTCATAAAACAGGTCAGCCTATTTTAGTCGGAACAGCATCGATTGAGATGTCAGAAATTCTAGCAAACTTGCTTACTAAGGCAAAAATAAAACACAATGTGTTAAATGCAAAACAGCATGAGCGTGAAGCAACGATTATTGCAGAAGCAGGGCGACCTGGAGCGATTACGATTGCAACTAATATGGCTGGTCGTGGTACGGATATTGTTTTAGGTGGTAACTTAGAAGTTGAGCTGGCTGAATTGGACAATCCAACAGAAGAAAAAATTGCTGAGACAAAAACGGATTGGCAAAAAAGACATCATGAGGTAATCGAAAAAGGTGGCTTGATGGTAATTGGCTCTGAAAGACATGAGTCACGCAGAATCGATAACCAGTTACGTGGACGTTCAGGTCGCCAAGGCGATCCAGGGGTAACGCGTTTTTATCTGTCTTTAGATGATGATTTGATGCGTCGTTTTGCTTCGGATAAAGTAAAAAATATGATGCGTCGCCTTGGTATGAAATCTGATGAAGCCATTGAGCATGGTATGGTCACCAAGTCAATTGAACGAGCACAAAAACAAGTCGAAAGAATGCATCAAGATGAGCGTGCGAATTTGTTAAAGTTCGATAATATCTCTAATGAACAACGCAAAGTTGTCTATTCTCAGCGTAATGAGTTGATGGAAGAGTCAGATGTGACCGAGGTTGTTGACTCTTTACGTAGCAATGTTGTTGAAAGTATTGTAGGTAATTCTATACCAAAGGGTAGCTTAGAAGAACAGTGGAACGTACCTGAGTTGGAGGAGTCCCTTAAAGAAGAACTTGGCGTTGATTTTCCTATCCAGCAGTGGTTGACTGAAGACAAGGGTTTGTTTGAAGAAAAATTAGTTGAGAAAATTACTGAAGAAGTAAAAGCAAGTTATGTTGCCAAAATGGCTGTTGTCGATGAAGAAACCAGACATAATTTTGAAAAAGAAGTTTTGTTGAAAACAATTGATCAACAATGGCGTCAACACTTAAATGAAATGGATTATTTGCGCCGTTGGGTTCATTTAAAAGGGTATGCTCAAAAAGATCCTTTTCAAGAATACCGTTCAACAGCGGCAACCATGTTTGAAACTTTTTTAGATGAAGTCATGTTTGAAACGACTCAAGTCTTGTGTAAAGTGCAAATTAGAGGGGTTGATGATGTTGATGCTTATGAGCAAGAGCTTGCAGAATCGAGACCTAAGGAGCTTGACGCAATGCATCCTGCTGCTCAAGGAATTTCTGATGCAATTGGTCAGAAAACTGGAGACAAAGAGAGTCCCGAAACAGAGCAGCCGTTTAAAAGAGAGGCGCCAAAAGTTGGGCGTAACGAACCTTGTCCATGTGGTTCAGGTAAAAAATACAAACAATGTTGTGGCAAGCTCGCTTAGTTAGCTGTGTTTGAACTTGCAAAGCAACGTTTAGATCAAGTTTTTAATCACATTGCTGTCGATGAAGAGGTTATTGAGCGCCTGTCTATTGCAAAACGTTCAATCATCGCCAGCATACCATTGCGAATGGATGATGGCGAACTGAAGATTTTTACCGCTTATCGAGTTCAGTACGATGACACAAGAGGACCGACCAAGGGGGGGATTCGTTATCACCCAAATGTAAGATTAGATGAAGTAACCTCTTTAAGTTTTTGGATGACGATAAAGTGTGCTATCGCTGGTCTACCTTTTGGGGGTGCGAAAGGTGGTATTATTGTTAACCCCAAAGAGTTGTCTGTCTTTGAATTAGAACGACTGTCTCGAGGTTATATTCGAGCCTTTGCTGATGTGATTGGTGAAGCTCAGGATATACCTGCTCCAGATGTCTACACAAATAGCACAATTATGGGCTGGATGGCAGATGAGTATTATGCTATTTCACGTCGTCACACGCCTGCCGTCATTACAGGGAAACCCGTTAATCTGGGTGGTTCTAAAGGGCGGGTTTCTGCTACTGGTCAAGGTGGTTTATTTGCTCTGAATAAGTACATTGAAAAAACAATGTCAACTAAGGTCAGATTAACTGTAGCTGTACAGGGTTTTGGAAATGTAGGTTATCATTTTGCAAAACTGGCTGAAAAATTTGGTTATAAAATTGTTGCCGTTTCTGACTCTAAAGGTGGAATTTACAGTCAGCAGGGTATTGATGTTGAGCAGGTTTATCAAACCAAAAAAGAGCACCAATTACTTGCTGGGATTTACTGCGATGAATCGGTTTGTACGATGCAAGAGCATCAAGTTATTACCAATGAAGAGCTACTAGAGCTTGATGTGGATGTGCTTGTGTTAGGTGCGTTAGAGAACCAAATAACCCAAATCAATGCTGAAAACATCAAAGCCAAAATAATACTTGAAATTGCTAACGGTCCAATCACGCCACAGGCAGATGAAATTCTTGAAGAAAATAACATTACGGTTATACCAGATGTTCTGGCTAACGCTGGTGGGGTGGTTGTGAGTTATTTTGAATGGGTTCAAAATTTGTCAGGTTTGTATTGGGAAGAAAAAGAAGTCTTAAATAAATTGAAAAAAACAATAAAAAAAGAGACAACCACAGTTATTGATTTAGCATCAGAGCATGGTTGTTCTTTAAGAACAGCGGCTTATGTGCATGGTATTAAACGTTTAGCAGGTGCGATTGATCAACGTAAACTACAATCTTCTTCCGTACCTAAGAAATAGGTTAAATAATGAAAGATAAAAATACATTACATCCCGTTACAGGTGTTTATTTAGGGACAACAGCGGCAAAAATTAAAAAAAACGGTAAGGATGACTTTCTTGTTATTCATTTTTGTGAGCAAGCGATTACCGCTGCAAGCTTTACCCAAAATGCATTTTGCGCAGCACCTGTCACACTTGCTAAAGCCAATTTGCAGTCCTGCGATTACAAGGTTCATGGCCTAGTGATAAATAGTGGCAATGCTAATGCGGGAACGGGTAAGCAAGGCATGGCAGATGCGCAGCAATCCTGTCAGCTTGTTGCAAATGAATTAAATTGTCAGCCAAATCAGGTTCTACCCTTTTCAACGGGTGTGATTGGTGAAAACCTACCAATGGATAAGGTTGAGTTGGCTGTGCCTATGGCATCAGCCAATCTTTCTGCAGTTAATTGGCAACTTGCTTCAGAAGCCATCATGACTACGGATTTAGTCGCTAAAACCTTTAGTAAAGTGGTTGATATTGATGGGCATGCTGTCACTGTAACTGGAATTTCTAAAGGTTCTGGTATGATTCATCCTAATATGGCGACGATGCTTGGCTTTGTGGCAACAGATGTGAAAATTACCCAAGCTTGTTTACAATCAATTATGAGTAAGGCGGTTAATCAATCCTTTAATCGGATTACGGTTGACGGTGATACCTCGACAAACGATGCCTGTACTTTAACTGCAACTCAGCAAGCCGATATGCCGATTATCGATTCCATTGATTCAAAAGCCTATCAACAATTTGCAGCCTTAGTTGAAGAGTGTATGACTGATCTTGCGCAAAAAATTGTTCGTGATGGTGAGGGAGCTACAAAGTTTATTTCAATTGAGGTTGAACAAGCGAATAATGTCGAGGAAGCATTGCAGGTTGCAAATACGGTTGCCTTATCTCCCTTGGTTAAAACAGCCATGTTTGCTTCGGATCCAAATTGGGGCAGAATTCTAGCTGCGGTAGGTAGAGCTGGAGTTGACAACTTTGATATTGAGGCTTTAAAAATATATCTAGGTGATGTGCTGCTTGTAGAGGAAGGTGGAAGGGCAAATAGTTACACTGAGCAAGCGGGGCAAGCAGTGATGAACGAACAAGATATTAGGATTAAAATAATTTTAAATCGTGGTCAAGTAAATGAAACGGTTTGGACAACAGATTTCTCATATGATTATGTCAAAATCAATGCTGAGTATCGCTCTTAAGTTAGTTATTCAGTGCCTCCTTAAAACACGACTTTAAAATCGAAAAATCACCAGG
>CAYUHO010000011.1:7994-18061 GCA_964444445.1 uncultured Piscirickettsiaceae bacterium
TAGGAAAAGGTTTTAATGTAAAGGTTTTCAACCTTTGTTCTTGCCCAATCGGTTTTTCGTAAGAAGGTTAAACTTGATTTTATTGATGGATTGGCGCTAAAACATTTGATGTTAATCCGTTTTGCCAGTCCATCCCAGCCGTAGTGTTCTTCTAGTTTGGTTACAATTTCTTTTAAACTGATTCCGTGTAATGGATCTTGGCTACTATTTTTGGGTTTCATTGTTTTCTTTAATTATTGCTAGAATTGCGTTGCAAAGTAGCTGGTTTTGTTCGTCTGTACCAATCGTGATTCTTAAAAAATCACTGATACGTGGTTTGTTGAAATAACGCACAATGATATTTTTTTCTCTCAGTTTTTTACCTAATGTTTCAGCCGGGATTAAATTGTGTTTAGCAAAAACAAAGTTGGCTGAAGATGGAATTACTTCAAAGCCGTTGTCCTGAAGAAATCTAGTTAATTGATGGCGAGTATTGATGATAGCTTTGCAGGTTTTTTCAAAGTATTCTTTGTCTTGTATGGCAGCTATTCCCGCTGCAATAGCCAGCCTATCCATTGGGTAGGAGTTAAAACTGTTTTTTACAATTTCTAAGCCTGTAATTAAATCAGCGTTTCCAATTGCAAATCCAATTCTCAAACCTGCTAAAGAGCGTGATTTTGAAAAGGTTTGCACTACCAATAGGTTTGGATATTGATTGACAAGGCTGATTGCGGTTTCCCCTCCGAAATTAATGTAGGCTTCATCAACAATGACAACAGAATCCATGTTGTAGTTTAAAATTTCTTCAATTTCAGACAAAGACAAAGCTCTACCAGTCGGTGCATTGGGATTTGGGAAGATGATGGCACCACTATCCACATTATAGTCAGTAGGGTTTATTTTGAAGTCTTGATCAAGCGGGATGGTTTTCTGCTCTATTTGGTAAAGTTCGCAATACACAGGGTAAAAGCTATAGCTGATATCCGGAAAGCGAAGTGGAGAGTCTTTTTTGAGTAACGCTTGAAAGGCATGTGCTAAAACCTCGTCTGATCCGTTTCCGACAAATACTTGTTCGATTTTCATGCTATAAAAGTCAGCAATAGATTTTTTTAATTCTGTCGCGTTCGGGTCAGGGTAAAGTGCCAGGTCTTGATTGTTCGCCTGATTAATCGCTTCGATGACTTTTGGTGAAGGCGGGTAGGGATTTTCATTGGTATTGAGTTTAACAATGTTTGTTATTTTTGGCTGTTCACCTGGAACATATGGGGTTAATTGGTGAACTAGGTCACTCCAAAATTGACTCATTTGGTTTCTCTGTATTAGTTATTTGGCGACTATTTTACCAAGATTGAAGGGTTATGACTTCTTATTTAATTCACAGACAGTTGCAGTATTAAAAAGTACCATAAGCCAGTTTAGATAAAGCCAGAGTAATAGAATCGGTATAGCGGAAAAGAAAACTCTACTTTTAACTCGGATTATTTTTCGGGGGGATTACAATATAATCTGATTTAAGCGTTAGCTAGAGCGCAAGGCTTAGTTAAAAAGTAAAGCTATCAACTTGCTTAGAAGAATTTTCAATTAAGCTAGGCATAGTCGTTTCAAACAGTGTTTCGGTTTCCCATTCGTGTTCTGATACTCTTGTTAATAATTGAGAAACCATAACAGGCGCTTCACCAACGGTTGTAAATAAACGACCACCAAGTTTAAGTTTATTTTTGTAATCAGTAGATAGTGTTTTAGAGCCTGCACCTAGAACGATTACGTCATACTGTAATCCATTGTCCCAGTTGCTAGAGGCATCACCTAGTTGAAAATCAATATTACTGTAGTTCGATAAATTTTGTTTGGCAAGAGATTGAATGGATTCAAAAAACTCTATTGTTGTTACGTCTTTGGCTGCACTTGCAAGTAACGCAGTTAGGTAACCATTTCCCGTACCCACTTCTAGAACAGAATCAGTTTCTTCAGGATCAACCGCTTGCATAATTCTGCCTTCCACTCTTGGGAAAAGCATGGTTTGCCCTTTGTTCTCCGTATCTAGTATGGGTAGTTCAATGTCAGAATAAGCTAGTTTTTGTTGGGATGCATCGACAAACTCATGGCGAGGAATTGCCATCAACAAATCTAAGACTTTTGGATCAAGTACATCCCAAGGGCGCACCTGTTGTTCTACCATGTTGAAACGAGCTTTTTTAAAATCCATTATTGAATACCGAAAAATTTAAAATTCGGTGCAAAATTATACCTTAAGATACTGCCTTAAACTATGAAATAAACTAACTTAATTTTAAGAGTCTATATGTTATAATGCCCCGCTTTGAAAGTTAATAGATTTGACCTAATCCAAAATCCGGGTTGGGGGTTTAAAAAAGAGATTGTTTAAAAATGCCTGTAATAACATTGCCAGATGGTTCTAAAAGAGAATTTGCTGAAACTGTATCCGTTATGGAAGTTGCTCAAGATATCGGTACTGGGCTTGCAAAAGCAACGATTGCAGGTAAGGTTGATGGTCGTTTGGTTGATGCGTGTGATTTGATTGAAAATGATGCAGACTTGCAAATAATTACCATTAAAGATGAAGATGGTTTGCATATTATGCGACATTCATGCGCTCATCTGTTAGGGCATGCAATCAAACAAATTTTCCCTGAAGCAAAAATGGCAATTGGTCCTGTTATCGAAAATGGTTTTTACTACGATGTTGATAGTGAGGTGCCTATTTCTGAAGATGATCTTGCAAAGATTGAAAAGCGCATGCTTGAGCTGGCAAAAACTAAGTATCAGGTCATAAAAGAAATGACGCCTCGTGATGAAGTTGTTTCGGTTTTTGAGAAGCGTCACGAAGACTATAAGCTTGAGTTGGTTAATGATATGCCTGATGAAACAGAGTTTGGTCTGTATTATCATGAAGAGTATATTGATATGTGTCGCGGGCCACATTTGCCGAACATGAGTTTTGTAAAAGCTTTAAAACTAACGCATGTTGCCGGTGCATATTGGAGAGGTAACTCTGATAATAAAATGCTACAGCGTATTTACGGTGTCGCATTTGCAAGTAAACAAGATTTAAAAGACTATCTTTTGATGATGGAGGAAGCAGAAAAGCGTGATCACCGTAAGTTAGGTAAGTTATTAAACTTGTATCACTTTGATGAGGCTTCTCCTGGTATGGCATTTTGGCATTCCAAAGGAACAACTCTTTATCAGGTGGTTGAAAACTATATGCGTCAACAGTTGGTTGAAAGTGATTATGAAGAGGTTAGGTCGCCTTTGATTATGGATCGCTCTATGTGGGAAAAATCAGGTCATTGGGATAAGTTTAAAGACAATATGTTTACGACAGAAACTGAAAACCGTGACTATGCGGTTAAGCCGATGAACTGTCCTGGACATATTCAAATTTATAATCAGCACTTGCGCAGTTACCGAGAATTACCTGTTAGGATAGCAGAGTTTGGTTTGGTTCATCGAAATGAGCCCTCTGGAACATTACATGGGTTGATGAGAGTAAGGTCGTTTACTCAAGATGATGCGCATATATTTTGTACAGAAGAACAAATCAAAGAAGAAGTGCAGGCATGTATTGACTTGGTTTACAACTCCTATGCTGATTTTGGTTTCGATAATATACAGGTTAAATTATCAACTCGCCCTGAAAAACGCGTTGGTTCAGATGAGGTCTGGACACTGGCTGAACAGTCATTAGAGCAAACACTCAAGGATGCTGGCCTAGATTATAATATTCTGCCGGGAGAAGGTGCTTTTTACGGACCGAAAATTGAATTTCAATTAAAAGATTGTATTGGTCGAGTTTGGCAGTGTGGAACGATTCAACTTGACTTCTCTATGACTCAGGCAGAAAGATTAAATGCTGTTTATGTCAGTAGTGAAAATGAAAAACAACACCCTGTTATGATTCATCGAGCGATTTTAGGATCCTTGGAAAGATTTGTTGGAATTTTAGTCGAGCACTATGAAGGGAAGTTTCCAACTTGGCTGGCACCAACCCAGCTTGTTATTGCTTCAATTGCAGGTGTTCATAACGAATATGTGCAAAAAATTGCAAAAAAATTGAAAAAACATGGCTTTAGAGTAGAAACAGACTTGAGAAATGAGAAGGTAGGGTTTAAAATTCGTGAGCATACAATGCAACGTGTTCCATACATCCTAGTTGTTGGTGATCAAGAAATGGAAACAGACACAGTTAATGTTAGAGCTCGAGGTGGAAAAAACCTGGGTAGCCTAAGTTTTGAAGAATTAGAAACACTTCTATCAGATGATATATCTCGTCTTGGTAGGGGAGATTAAATAAGTAGCTTATTAGATTTTCTAAAATAGCTAGATTAAGAGAGGTAACATACTATCGCAGTTAGAAGAGGTCGTGGTCGACCACAACAACCAGAGGCGCCTAAGGATCGTATTAATAAAGCGATTACTGCAAGCGAAGTTCGTTTAATTGATGCTGATGGTGAGCAAAAAGGTGTGGTTTCATTTAATGATGCCTATGAGTTAGCAAAGTCATCTTCATTAGATCTAGTTGAAATATCTGCGAAGTCTAGCCCTCCTGTGTGTCGGATTATGGATTATGGTAAGTTTATTTACCAGAAACAAAAAAAAGCACATGAAGCGAAAAAGAAACAAAAGCAAGTTCAGGTTAAAGAAGTTAAGTTCAGACCTGGAACAGATATTGGTGATTACAATATCAAACTTAATAAAGCGATTAAATTCCTTGAAAATGGTGATAGAGTTAAAATTACTATTTGGTTCCGTGGACGTGAAATTACTCATAAAGAATTAGGTATGAAAATGCTTGAACGTATTCGTGATGATTTAACTGAACATGCTAATGTTGAGCAAATGCCAAAAATGGAAGGGCGTTCATTGCAAATGATGATTGCTCCGATAAAAAAACAATAGTTTTTTAAGTTCTAGTGACTTAAAGAATAACAAAGAACAATAGCTAGGCTTGATAGGAATCTATTTCAATCTTGTACTGGTGCAGCTCATTCAGTGCTGTTTATTGTAACCATGTCTCTTAAGTGTTTCTTTAATTTAGAGGCTTTTTAAAACTGATAGTTCATTTTATTATGTGAACTATAAAAATTGGAGTTTTAGCATGCCTAAAATGAAAACAAATAAAAGCGCTGCAAAGCGTTTTAAAAAAACTGGCTCAGGCCGTTTTAAGTGCAAACAGTCGAATCTTCAGCACATCTTGACTAAGAAAACGACTAAGCGTAAACGTCACTTGCGAGCAGCAAGTATGATTCATGATAATGATGTACCTGCGGTTCAACGCATGTTACCTTACGCTTAATAGTTTAGGAGTTATAAGATGGCAAGAGTAAAAAGAGGCGTTGTTGCACGCAGAAAACATAATAAAATTCTTAAACAAGCAAAAGGTTACTATGGCGCTCGTCGCAAAGTTTTCCGAGTTGCTAAGCAAGCAGTAATTAAAGCTGGTCAATACGCGTATCGTGATCGTCGTGCTAAAAAGCGCACCTTCCGTCGCCTATGGATCGCTCGTATCAATGCTGCAGCGCGTTTGAATGGTATGACTTACAGTCGTTTTATTTCTGGTTTAAACAAAGCAGAAATTCAAGTTGACCGTAAAGTACTTTCTGATATCGCAATTAACGATGCAGCGGCTTTTTCTGCTATCGTTGAAAAAGCAAAATCAGCATTAGCTTAAGTTTTATTTAAGTTTTTTAAAAGGGAACATTAGTTCCCTTTTTTATTTTAAAGATACTTTACATAATTAAACATAGTGGGTATAAGCTAGTTGTATTATGTAAATTATTTAGTAAGAGTTAAAAATCATGCAGCAACAATTGCAAGAAATAATTGCTAAAGCAACAGAAGCGGTTGAATCCGTTTCTGAATTAACAGCATTAGATGATATTCGTGTTCAATACTTAGGTAAGAAGGGCGAGCTAACTCTGATGATGAGATTGCTAGGTAAATTATCGCCCGAGGAAAAACCTAAAGCTGGTCAGCTTATTAATGAAGCGAAACAAACGGTACAAACATTATTAAATTCTAAAAAAGAAACGTTAGAACGAATCGTTTTAGAAAATAAATTGGCACAGGAAATGGTTGACGTAACCTTGCCTGGCCGCTCGCAAGATGTTGGTGGTTTGCACCCTGTTACTAGAACACTTCGTCGTATAGAAGAAATTTTTGCCAAAGCAGGATTTGATGTAGAAACAGGGCCTGAAATAGAAGATGATTGGCATAATTTTGAAGCCTTAAACATTCCACAAACGCACCCTGCACGGGCGATGCATGATACTTTTTATTTTGATGAAAGTACGGTTCTTAGAACGCATACCTCTGGTGTACAAATTCGTACGATGGAAGAGAAAAACGCACCTATGAGAATTATTGCACCAGGGCGAGTTTATCGTCATGATTCGGATCAAACGCATACTCCAATGTTTCATCAAGTAGAAGGTTTAATCTTAGAAGAAAATGCTAGCTTTGCTCAGTTAAGAACCTTGATCATTGAATTCTTGCGTAAGTTTTTTGAAGACGATGACCTTAAAGTGCGTTTCCGCCCATCTTACTTTCCTTTTACCGAGCCGTCAGCTGAAGTTGATATTGCAACCGATCTGTTTGGTGATGGGCGTTGGATAGAAGTGCTTGGTTGCGGTATGGTTCATCCAAATGTATTAAAGAATGTTGATGTTGATGCTGAAAAGTACACAGGGCTTGCTTTTGGGTTAGGTGTTGAGCGCCTAGCAATGTTGCGATATGGTGTGACAGATTTAAGACAGTTTTTTGAAAATGATTTAAGGTTTTTGAAGCAATTTAATTGATAACCCGAATCCTCCGTTAGGAATGTTTTTAATCCCTTTTTTTGGAAAAAAACACCAAGGGGGGGTAAAACAAGAAGATATAAAGTTATGAAAATAAGTGAAAATTGGTTAAGAAAGTGGGTTAACCCAAGTTGGGACACGGAAACGCTTGCAGAGGAATTGAGTCTTGCAGGGTTAGAAGTGGATGGAATTGAACCTGTTGCTCCTCAGTTTAATAATGTTGTGGTTGGAAAAGTTCTCTCAGTCGAAAAACATCCTGATGCAGATAAATTAAATGTTACTCAAGTTGATGTTGGTAAAAATGAACCAGTACAAATTGTATGTGGTGCAAAAAATGTTGTTGAAGGAATGTTGGCATGTTGTGCAAAAGTGGGCGCCGTTTTACCTAGTGATTTTAAAATCAAAAAAGCAAAACTTCGTGGTGTACCTTCCCACGGAATGTTGTGTGGTGCTACCGAAATAGGATTACCTGATGATGGGGTAGATGGGTTACACGTTTTGCCTGATGATGCTCCAATTGGGATGGACATTCGTGAATACTTAGACCTAAATGATACGGTAATTGATGTGGATCTAACCCCTAACCGTGCGGATTGTTTGAGTGTAGAAGGAATTGCCAGAGATATTTCAGCAATTAGTGGAATTTCAATTAGCCAGCCTTTTGAAACGGTAAATGTCGAAAAAACAGGCAGTTGTACTCAAAATATCAAAATTCAAAATTCAAATGCTTGCCCTAAGTATCTTGGTTGTATGGTAGCTGATTATAATACCAATGCACAAACACCCGTTTGGATGAAACAACGTTTAGAACGTTCTGGGCTTTCTCCTAAAAGTTTTATTGTTGATATAACCAATTACGTTTTAATTGAATTAGGTCAACCAATGCATGCTTTTGATGCTGACAAAATCACGGGAGATATTGTGGTTCGTATGGCAAAAGCTGGAGAACGTTTTGTTTCACTTGATGATAAAGAACTAAGTTTAAAAGACAGCTCTTTAGTGATTGCGGATGATTCTGGTGCCATAGCCTTGGCAGGAATTATGGGCGGTTTAGCTACGGCTGTTTCTAAACAGACTAAAAATATCTTTTTTGAATGTGCAAATTTTAATCCACTAGCAATTACGGGTGAAGCGAGAAAGTACGGATTACACACTGATTCTTCGCATAGATTTGAACGTGGTGTTGATAGTTATTTACCTGAAAGAGCGTTAGAGAGAGCTTTACAATTGTTTACTGAAATTGCTGGTGGAAAAGTTTCAAACCTAGTTAGCGTAATAGATGAAAAAGGCTTGCATCAACCAAAAGAAATTCAGTTGCGCCTCGAGCGTATAGTGAAATTATTAGGTGTAAAAATTGCAGACAAAGAGATTGAAACGATTTTTGAAAAGTTGAATTTTAAAATCGAAAAAAATGCAACAGGCTGGGGAATGACCGCTCCAAGTTATCGTTACGATATGGAAATTGAAGCAGACTTAATCGAAGAAGTAGGAAGAGTTTACGGTTACAACAACCTACCAGAAATTGATGTAAATGCACCGATGAGATTACCAAGTATTACTGAAACAAAACAAGATTTATACTTGGTTAAAAAACATTTAGTCTCGCAAGGATTTTCAGAAATTATTACCTATAGTTTTGTCGATGAAGCATTTCAACAAAAATTAATGCCTTATTTACCTGCAATTAGTTTAAAAAATCCAATTTCAGACGATATGAGAGCAATGAGAACCTCCTTGTTTCCGGGTTTGTTAAATACGATTTCATATAATCAAAATCGCCAACAAGCAAGTATGAAGTTATTTGAAAGTGGGCTTGTTTTTATCAATCAAGATAATACGATTGATAATCTCATTCAGCAACCTATGTTAGCAGGAGCAATGGTCGGAAATTTAAAAACGACTAACTGGGCTGAAGAAAATCGAGTAATCGATTTTTATGATTTAAAAGCGCAGGTTGAAGCTATTCTAGAAATGAGTCGTTTAAAAGACGACGTTATTTTTGTTCCACAGTCATTCAGTGTTTATCATCCTGGGCAATCTGCCGCTATTATGTTGGCAGGAAAGCAAATTGGTTCGCTAGGGCAGTTACATCCAGCATTGGTTAAAGATGCCAATGTTTCGGGTAAAATATTTATGTTTGATTTGTTACAAAGTGCGATAGCTAAAACAAAACTACCTGTTGCAAGCAAGATTTCGAAATATCCAGAAGTACAAAGAGACCTAGCATTTGTAGTAGAACAGGACTTACCAGTACAGAAGTTAATAGATGTCTTGCAGTCAGGTAAAACAAATATACTAAAATCGATTGAAATTTTTGATGTTTATCAAGGGGAAGGGCTTGCTGATAATCAAAAATCAATTGCACTATCGTTTAAAATGCAGGACACTCAAAAAACATTGCAAGATGAAGAGATTGATACCTTAATGTTAAATTTGATAGAATTAGCAAAAGAGACCATTTCAGCAGAATTAAAATACGAATATAAAAGAGGGAAATAATCATGGCACTAACCAAAGCAGAACTATCTCAGAACCTAACCGACACTTTTGGCTTTAATAAACGAGAATCAAAAGATATGGTAGAACAGTTCTATAATGAAATTTCTCAAGTATTAATCAAGGGTGAGCAAATAAAACTGTCTGGTTTTGGTAATTTTGAACTGAGAGATAAAGATGCACGTCCAGGAAGAAATCCACGCACAGGAGAAGAAGTTCCTATTTCTGCTCGTAGAGTGGTAACATTTAGACCTGGTCAGAAATTACGGGCACAAATAGATAATCATGGTAAAACATAATAATAAAATTCAGCATAGCCAAGTTCAATTAGAGATTGAACTGCCTGATAAAAAGTACTTTACCATTGGTGAGGTATCTAACCTGTGTAGTGTAAAATCACATGTTTTACGCTACTGGGAACAAGTATTTACACAACTTGAGCCAAGTAAACGACGAGGAAGACGATATTACCAACATTCTGATATTGAATGTATTCTTGAAATTAAGTCTCTTTTGCAAGAGCAAGGTTTTACTATTTTAGGAGCGAAAGAAAGAATGTCAAATAAGCTCCTTCCAGAAAAACTCGACATGAAAAACCCACAAAAAAATGAATCCTACCTTGAACTAGTGCGTATGCGCACTGAAAATCAAGAATTTCTTGATTACATCTCTAGTCGTTATTAATAACGTTGGTAAACCTTGAATTACATAACAAATGAAGGTTATCGAAGAATAACTGCCGAACTTAAGCAACTTTGGTTTGTTAACCGTCCA
>CAYUHO010000012.1:0-17958 GCA_964444445.1 uncultured Piscirickettsiaceae bacterium
TAAAATTTGAATATGAAAAAGCCAGCAGAGTGCTGGCTTAGTAACTAGAGCTTAATGAGTTAGTTGGTATCTTCCTAAGAGGTATCTTAACTGTCTTGCTCTTTGGCTTTGTCTGTTTGAGGTATGTCAGCCGTTGTTGCTTCAACCTTGTTTTGACTGGTTTCCTCTTTCTTTTCGGGAGAAGGAGAGTGGATAGACATGTTTTCAGCTCCAGGTGGTTTACGTCTTCTTCCGTTATAACTCCTTGAGTTGTAACGGCTTCTACGTCTTGGTTTTTTATCCTTGTCTTCCGCTTTGTTATCAGCTTTGTGGTCAGAAGAGTTTAAGTCTAAATCTTGTTTAGGTTCTTTGGCCTCTTCAACTTTTTTGTTTTGATTGCGGTTTTTACCACGACGTTTATCATCCGTCTTTCTTTCAGAATTTTGACGGTTAGATGGTTTATTATCTTGTTGATTTTTTTGAGTTGGTTTATCTTCCGTTACATCGTCATTTTGATTGTTACGACGTTTACGATTCCGGTTTTGGTTGCGGTTTCTGTTGCGGTTATTACGGTTTTGACGAGGATGTCTTTTTTCCGTTTTTGGTGTTTCTTCCTCTTTTTCTTCCTCAGCAGAGAACATTGCTTTCCACATTCTAGAAATCAAGCTAGGCTTGTCTTCATCTTTGCTTGGTGTTGCTTTGGGTGCTGGTGGAGGTGAAGAAGGTTGTAGGTTTTTAATTGCAGGTTCTTCTTTGATCAATTTTGGTTGTTCAGTTTCTTTGACGACTTCCTCGGTAACAATGTCTTTCACCTTGTAACTTGAGTCGGAAGACATTTCTTCGCCATGACGGGTTCTTTCAATTAAATAATGAGGCGTTGCGAGATGCTCATTGGGAATTATCATGATATGAAGTTGATGACGGTCTTCAATATGAATGATTTGATGACGCTTTTCATTTAGTAAGAACGCTGCAACATCAACCGGTAATTGTACCGTTACACGACGAGTTGCCTCTTTCATACTTTCTTCTTCGATTAGACGAAGAATTGATAATGCAAGCGATTCAACACCGCGAATAACACCCACGCCTTTACAACGTGGGCAGGCCATTTGAGTTGATTCTTCTATGGAAGGTCTTAGTCTTTGACGCGACATTTCTAGTAGACCAAAACGTGATATTTTGCCAATTTGTACTCTAGCACGGTCAGATTTAACGGCATCGCGCATTTTATTTTCGACATCACGCTGATGGCGGTTTGAGTGCATATCAATAAAGTCAATAACGACAAGACCACCAAGATCTCTTAAGCGTAATTGACGAGCAATTTCACAGGCAGCTTCAAGGTTGGTGTGATATGCAGTTTCTTCAATATCACCACCTTTGGTAGAACGACTAGAGTTGATGTCAATCGAAGTAAGTGCTTCTGTAATATCAATTACAATTTCACCGCCAGATGGTAATTTTACTTCACGGGTGTAAGCTGATTCAATTTGGAACTCAACTTGGAAACGGGTAAATAATGGCACGGTATCTTGATAGGGTTTAACCTTAAATACTTGTTCAGGCATTACGTGCTGGATGAAGTCGCGTGCTTTTTTAAAGGTTTCCATATCATCGATAATGATTTCACCGATGTCTTGTCTTAGGTAATCACGAATAGCAAGAATCACTATGTCTGATTCTTGATGAATTAAAAAAGGTGCTTGCTTTTCGTTTGAAGCGGTTTTGATGGCTTCCCAAAGCTGTGCAAGGTAACTAATACTCCATTGCAGTTCTTCGGTCGACTTACCAACACCAGCAGTTCGTATAATTAATCCAGCGCCCTCAGGCATCTCAATGTTTGCAAGTGCATCACGTGTTTCCGAACGTTCATCACCTTCAATTTGGCGTGAAATTCCACCTGCCTTTGGGTTGTTAGGCATCATCACAACATAGGGACCTGCAAGTGTGATTTGTGTGGTTAATGCCGCACCTTTATTGCCTCGCTCTTCCTTTTGTACTTGGACAATAATTTCTTGTCCTTCTTTCAGGACTTCTTTGATTGAAGGGCGTTTATTATCAGAGTTCTTTGGAAAGAATTCTTGGGCAACCTCTTTGAAGGGTAAAAAACCGTGACGTTCAGAACCATAGTCAACAAATGCAGCTTCTAAGCTTGGTTCAATGCGGGTGACCGTTCCTTTGTAGATGTTGGCTTTTTTCTTTTGATGGTGTGGGGTTTCCACATCTAGGTCGTATAGTTTTTGACCATCGACGAGCGCAATCCTAACTTCTTCCGGCTGGGTTGCGTTAATGAGCATTCTTTTCATGCTTGTTCTCTTTTTTTAGAACAGCATTCGGTAAGTTTTAAATCCCCTAAGGAGACACTGAATAACTAACTAAGGAAAGAATTAAGCGGAGAGAAAAATGTTCTGATTTGCTAGCGATTGCGACGAATTGCAAAGTTAAATCAGGAAGATTTTAGCCCTCTTAAAATTTTTGTTGTTGTTCTGTGTTTCCTCAAATACGAGGATTCTTTAATTTAAAGCAAAGGCAGGAGGGTAGAAGGGGCTATTTTGTAATATTCTTTTAATTCTATGTAGCGCAAATTCGCTATTTTAACTTGTCTTTTTTTCATCAGTTTACAAATTATTTAAGCTTTTATTTTCGTACGAAAAAGCTATTTGCCAACCTCAAATTGGAGGTTTTGTCATCGACCTGCATGGCTAATCTGACGCCTTATATCCTGCGTGTTTTACAAACTCCGTTCTTATGGATGCATCAGACTAACTTGTTGTTTTTTTACTTACCAGACACTGTTGTTATTAAATTAATAATTTGTATTTATTTAAAATAACAAATTAAATTTTGAATCTGGTTTTATTGTTCTCCTAATTTGGAGAAACTACAAATATACCATTGATTTATAGATGATGCAATGACATCTTGAACTAAAGTGGTTAAAATACGCGCAATTAATTTTTAATCACTAATCTAGGTCAAAATACGATGGCAGTCAAGTTTGTCGAAGCAACATCTGAAGATGAAGGACAGCGGGTAGATAATTTTTTGATGCGGCATTTTCGAAATGTACCTAAAACCCTTATATATCGTGTTATCCGTAAAGGTGAAGTAAGGGTAAATAAGGGCAGGGTAAAACAGAATACACGGCTAAAAGAAGGTGATGTTGTTCGTCTTCCGCCGATTAAAGTACCTGAAAAAACACAATTCTCAATCCCTCAGGGACAAATGCAACGTATTGAAGATAATATTTTGTATGAAGATAGTGACTTGATGGTGATCAATAAACCTTCTGGTATTGCTGTACATGGCGGTAGTGGTATTAATTTTGGTTTGATTGAAATCTTGAGAGAAATGCGCCCACTTGCTAAGCGAATAGAGTTGGTGCATCGATTAGATCGTGATACATCTGGCTGTATTTTAATTGCTAAAAAAGCAATGGTTTTAAAAGCGTTACATGCTCAAATTCGTGAAGACAAGATGGTAAAAGAATATATTACTTTGTTAACTGGGAGGTGGGATAAATCTAAGCATAAAATTGATTTACCTCTTGCAAAAAATACTTTGCAATCAGGAGAAAGAATGGTGAAGGTCGACCCTGATGGTAAGCAATCAATTAGTTTTTTTAATCTTGTTGAATATTACAACCAGTCTCAATCAGCCAGCCTGGTGACGGTAAGATTAAAAACAGGTAGAACGCATCAAATAAGAGTGCATGCCTTGTCGCAAGGTTGCCCGATTATAGGGGATGATAAGTATGGAATTAGGGAAGTAAATAGAGATTCAAAAAAATTAGGGATGAAGCGTTTGGCATTGCATGCCCAGTTTTTAAGTTTTACACATCCTAATATTGAAGATAAAAAACAAAGTTGGCTAAAAATAGAAGCGCCACTACATGAAGATTTTAAGAAAACAATTAAAAGATTAAAAGAAGAGATGAATGAAAAAATATAAATGTATTATTTTTGACTGGGATGGTACTTTGATGAATTCGGAAGCAAGGATTGTAGATTCGATTCAGGCTTGTGCTAGAGCAGTTGGTTATCCTGTATTATCTTATGACGAGTCAAAAGAAATTATTGGTTTGAGTATTCATAAAGCTGTTGAAGCTTTATATCCGCAGGTAGATGAAGCAACCATGACTGAAATGGCTGTTGCCTACACGCAACATTTTATAGATGATAGTACGGTTAGTATGCAACCTTATCCATTTGTAGAGGAATTATTAAGTAGCATAAAAGCGTCAGGCGCCATGGCTGCGATAGCGACAGGGAAGAGTCGTAAGGGGTTAGATACTGTATTATCAGAAATGCCGTTTGCACATTATTTTGACATGACTAGAACACCTGTTGAGTCGGAGTCAAAACCTAGCCCTTTAATGTTGCAACAAATATTGGATAACTTTGGTATTGCAGCTAATGAAGCTTTAATGGTCGGTGATACGGAATTTGATATGGAAATGGCGCAGAATATTAATATGGATAAGGTTGCTCTAAGTCATGGCGTACATGAATTAGAGAGATTGAAGATGTTTAATCCAGTTGTCTGTTGCGATGACTTAACCGAGCTTAAAGATTGGTTGTTAGGTCGAATGGAAGGTCTGGTTTAGAGTTTATAGGGTATTTGGGATTATTAGGGTTTAGGTGGTACTTGAACGTCTATTTCCTTAAAGATGTTGGTTAGTTTTATTAAGGGTAAACCTATTAGTGCATTTGGATCCTGGGTTTCTATACTTTTGAATAGGCTAATACCTAACCCTTCGGATTTAAAACTACCGGCACATTGATAGGGTTTTTCAAGTAGGACGTAATTGTGTATATCTTGTTTGGATAATTCTCTAAAGCTTACTTTTGTTATTTCCATGTCCTGAAAAGTTTGGTTGCTTGTTTGGTTTATAACGACTAATCCTGTATAAAAAGTAATGGTTTGATTGCTGAATGAGCTGAGTTGCTTAACCGCATTTTCGTAATTGTGAGGTTTTCCAATCGGTAGGTCGTTGAACATTGCCGCTTGGTCTGATGCGATGATGATTTTATTTACTTCATTGTTTGCAATTTTTTCTGCTTTTTTGAGGGATAACCGCTCAACCATTTCTTTTACCGTTTCATTCGCAAGGGGGGTTTCATCTACCTCTGGTTTAGCGGTTGTGAAATCTAGGTGTAATTTTTCTAGAAGGGATTTTCTAAAAACTGAAGTTGAAGCTAGAATTATTTTTTTGCCTGACATGAGTTTTCCAAGTTGATTTTATGACCGTTATTTTAAGTTAAAAATTCTAGCATTTTTTAACGATTAGCTTTGACTTTAAAGCTAAAATAGGGTATTATGCGCGCCATGTCTAACAAGCTACCTAGAATTATTGATCCGGTATACTGCACACAGCATGAAAAAGAGTATGTTGTCAGTGTTCCACAGAGTCAGTTTTTACGTTTAGTTGAGCAGGTTAGTTCTGCTGAAAATAATGTATTAGTTGAGGCAAGATTTTTTAGGAATAAGCAGTTACGCTTGCCAGCTTTAGATTTAAAGTTGAAAACAACCTTGCTTTTAAAGTGCCAACGTTCATTAGATACATTTGAGCATGAAGTAGAAGTTGAATTAACCGGTGTGTTTGTTGATTCAATTTCAGGAGTAAATGAAATACCGGATTCAATAGAAGTATATGAGATTGTTGATGATGAGGTTTTATTGCTTGAACTGATTGAAGACGAGTTGTTACTCGATATTCCGTTATCCCCAGTTGATGATTCTGCGGTGATGGGTTATGAGAATACAGAACCAGAATTCGAAGAGCAATCTTCAGAAGAAAATATGAAAAAAGAGAATCCTTTTGCTGCACTTAGCGCTTTGCAAAAGGGTCATTAAATTAATAAATAGGAGTCTCTCATGGCTGTACAAAAAAGTCGTAAAACACCTTCAAGACGTGGAATGCGTCGTTCACATGATTCATTAACAGCAGCTGCGATTACGGTTGATGAAACAACAGGTGAGCTTCACCGTCGTCATCATGTAACAGCTGATGGCTATTACAAAGGTAAAAAAGTTATTCAAGATAAGTAATTTTTACTTTTCTATTGAGTATATTGATCCTCTTTCAATTTATTGTTAGGGGATTTTTTCGTTTTACTGATTCCAAAAAAGTACATGAAAGCTCGTAATGGGTTGCTTGGCGTTTTTTAAAGTCTCTCTCTTTTAAATTTAGGTATTCTATTTTGAGTATTTCAATCTCCATTGACGCAATGGGTGGTGATCACGGTATTACGGTTACCGTTCCCGCTTCGATACAGGCCCTTCAGAAATATGCTGATATTTCAATTATTCTTGTTGGAAATAAAGACTTACTTGAAGAAGAGTTAAAAAATCATTCTTTTGACGCTAATCGTTTATCTGTTCACCATGCTGATCAGGTTGTAGATATGGATGAGTTACCTTCAAAGGCACTACGAAACAAGCGTCAGTCCTCTATGCGTTTAGCGCTTAATTTGGTTAAAGAAGATAAGGCTGATGCTTGTGTCAGTGCGGGTAATACTGGCGCTTTAATGGCGGTTTCTAAGTTTGTTTTAAAGATGATTCCGGGTATTACTAGACCAGCTATTTGCTCGTCACTTCCAACCATTAAAGGGCATGTTCACATGCTGGATTTAGGGGCAAATGTTGGTGTAGATGGGGAAGCGCTGGCTCAGTTTGCATTAATGGGCTCTGTTTTAACTCAGGCTGTTGACAACATTGATAAGCCAAGAGTTGGGTTGTTGAATATTGGTGAAGAAGAGATAAAAGGCCATCAGCGTATTAAAGATGCAAATGAAATCTTAAAGAAAAGCGATATTAACTATATCGGTTATGTTGAAGGTGATGAGATTTTTAAAGGTGAGATCGATGTGATTGCCTGTGATGGTTTTGATGGGAATATTGCTTTAAAATCATCAGAAGGGGTTGCAAAAATGATTACTCATTATTTAAAAGCCGCCTTCAGTCAGAATATACTAACTAAGGTTGTTGCTTTACTTTCTCTACCTGTTTTAAAAGCTTTTAAAGAAAAAGTTGATCCAAGTCGTTATAATGGAGCTCCTTTATTAGGCTTAAGAAAAATTGTAATTAAAAGTCATGGTGGTGCAGATACCTTCTCTTTTTTTAATGCAATTGCTGAAGCTAGACTTGAAGCGAGTAAAAGCGTACCTGATAAGATTGAGTTAGGTCTAAAAGAAGCGCTTAGTAACGAACAAAAAGCAGGTATTAATGAATCAGACAGTAACACAAGCAATTAATAGCAAGATTGTCGGTACAGGTGGTTATTTACCTGAGAAGGTAATGACGAATGCCGATTTAGAGAAAATCGTTGATACTTCTGATGAATGGATTCGAGAAAGAACGGGAATTGAGCAACGTCATATTGTTGACAATAATCAAACTACCAGTGATTTAGCTTATGAGGCCTCTATACAAGCAATGGAAATGGCCGGCGTTGAGTCTGCTGATTTAGATCTTATCATTGTTGCAACAACCACTCCTGATAAAATCTTTCCAAGCACCGCTACTATTTTGCAACAAAAACTAGGTAACACTGGTTCGCCAGCATTTGATGTGCAAGCCGTGTGTACTGGTTTTATCTATGCTTTATCCACCGCAGATCAATTTATTAAAACTGGCATGGCAAAAAAAGTGCTCGTGGTTGGTGCAGAGTCAATGTCGCGAATTACAAATTGGGAAGATAGAAATACCTGTGTTCTTTTTGGAGATGGTGCGGGTGCTATTGTTTTAGAAGCCTCGACAGAAGAGGGTATTTTATCAACTCATATTCATGCTGATGGAAAGCATGAAGAATTATTGCATGTCCCGTCTGGTATTTCTAAATTACCTAAAACGGATGATTTATCAGAGAAAACAATGAACATGAAAGGTAACGAGGTCTTTAAAGTAGCGGTTAATACCTTAAGTAAGATTGCTAAAGAAACTTTAGAGCATAACCAGATAACAAAACAAGATTTAGACTGGCTTGTTCCTCATCAAGCAAATTTAAGAATCATTAAAGCAACGGCTAAAAAATTAAGTTTAAGTGGTGAACAAACTGTCATTACGGTTAATAAGCATGCAAATACATCAAGTGCTTCCGTTCCACTTGCCTTAAATGAAGCCGTAAGAGATGGCAGAATTCAAAGAGGACACTTGTTACTTCTTGAAGCGTTTGGTGGTGGTTTTACCTGGGGTTCGGCTCTAGTTAGATTTTAAAAAATACAACTACTCAGGTTATGGGTCGTAGTTAAAAGGATAGAATATATGTCATATGCATTTGTATTTCCTGGTCAGGGTTCACAGTCGGTTGGAATGTTAAATGAACTTGCAGAACAATCAAGTATTGTAAAAGAGACGTTTGAAGAAGCTTCAGAAGCACTTGGTTATGACCTGTGGGAAATTGCCAGTCAGGGCCCTGTTGAAAAACTCAATCAAACTGAGATTACACAACCGGCGATGTTAACCGCAGGCATTGCCGTTTTGAGGGTGCTTGCAGATAAAACAGATTTAAATCCTGCCTATTATGCTGGGCACTCACTCGGTGAATACACTGCCTTAGTTGCTTCTGGGGTATTAACGCTTTCTGAAGGGGTTAAATTAGTTGAAAAACGTGGGGTGCTGATGCAAGCGACCGTGCCAGAAGGTCAAGGAGCAATGGCAGCTATTTTAGGTTTAGATGATGCTAAAATTGTTGAGATATGCAGTTTGGCTGATGGCGTTGTGGAAGCTGTTAACTTTAACTCACCTGGTCAGGTTGTGATTGCAGGTGCAAAGCAAGCTGTTGATAAGTCTCTTAGCGCTTTTGAAGAAGTTGGCGCAAAACGCGTTGTTCCACTTGCAGTTAGTGTACCATCGCATTGTTCTTTGATGAAACCAGCCTCTGAAGCGCTAAAAACTGAGTTAGATAAAATTGAATTACAATCTTATTCAGCGCCTGTTATTCATAACGCGACAGTAGAGTGTTATGTTGAGCAATCTGCAATTAAAGATGCATTGGTTAAGCAATTGTTCCAGCCTGTACAATGGGTTCAAACCATTGAAAAAATGAAACAAAAAGGCGTTGATCAATTGTTCGAAATTGGCCCTGGAAAAGTTTTGATGGGATTGAATCGTCGAATTGATAAAAAAATGGGTATGCAACCTGTTTTTGATACGGCTACTGTAGAAAAGGCACTTGCTATTTTATAGTTTATTAGGAGATAAAAATATGTTAACTGGAAAAATTGCTTTTGTAACAGGGGCAAGTCGTGGAATTGGTAAAGCAATTGCATTAGATTTGGCAGCGAATGGGGCAACAGTTATTGGTACAGCAACTTCACAGAAAGGCGCTGAAGCGATTTCTGATTATTTAAAACAAGCTGGTGCAACTGGTACAGGCAAGTGTTTAAATGTCACCGATGCAGACGGTATTAAGTCGATTTTAGCAGAGATTACAGGTGAATTTGGCGTGCCAACGATACTGGTTAATAATGCAGGCATTACTCGTGATAATCTATTGATGCGAATGAAAGATGACGAGTGGGATGATATTATTCAAACTAACTTGAGTTCAGTTTACCGCATGTCAAAAGCTTGTTTACGCGGTATGATGAAAGCAAAAGGTGGGGCAATTATTAATATCGCTTCTGTTGTGGGTGTTATGGGAAATGCTGGGCAGACAAATTACGCAGCAGCTAAGGCAGGAATTATCGGTTTTAGTAAATCGCTGGCCAGAGAAGTTGGTGCTAAAAATGTAACTGTCAACACGGTAGCGCCAGGCTTTATTGATACGGATATGACTAAAGCTTTACCAGAAGAACAAAGAGAGATGTTAACTCAACAAATACCTCTAAAAAGGTTAGGTCAACCTGAAGATATCGCAAAAATGGTGACGTTTTTAGCCTCTGATGGTGGCACATACATTACAGGTCAAACTTTAAATGTAAACGGTGGAATGTATATGGTATAGTTTTTTTAAAAAAAACTTGCTAAAACCGAACGAACAGGCGAAAATATCGCCCATTAGAAATATTATTTAAATAACGGAGAAAATCCATGAGCAGTATTGAAGAAAGAGTAAAGAAAATTGTTGTTGAGCAGTTAGGTGTAGAAGAAGATCAAGTAACAGCTGATGCTTCATTTATCGATGACTTAGGTGCTGACTCTTTAGACACAGTTGAATTAGTAATGGCTCTTGAAGAAGAATTTGATTGTGAAATCGCGGATGAAGATGCTGAAAACATTTCAACGCTTGCACAAGCAACTGCATATGTAGAAGCTAACCTAGACTAAGATAAGGTCAATAGTTAGTTAAAAAGCCGTTTTTACGGCTTTTTTTGTTTTTAGATTTAAGAAATCGAGTGAGAATAGGAGTTCATTTTATGCGTCGTGTTGTTATTACGGGAGTAGGCTGTGTTACTCCGTTAGGAAATAATGTTGAACAAACTTGGCAGGGAATACTTGCAGGAGAAAGTGGTATTGCAAATTTAACCCGTTTTGATACGGAAAAATTTGCAGTCAAGTTTGGTGGTGAGATAAAAGGCTTTGATATTACAGAGACTGTTTCAGCAAAAGAAGCAAAAAAAATGGATCCTTTTATTCACTATGGATTAGCCGCAGGGACTGAAGCCTTAAAAGATTCTGGCTTAGAAGTAACTGAGCAAAATGCTGAAATGATAGGAACCTCAATTGGTTCAGGAATAGGCGGAATAAACTCAATTGAAAAACAGCATGCTATCCTTGAAAAATCTGGGCCACGTCGTGTTTCACCGTTTTTTGTACCCAGTTCGATTATTAATATGGTTTCGGGTAATTTTTCGATTTTACATGGTTTAAAAGGTCCGAATACTGCCATTAGTACCGCCTGTGCAACCGGAACACACTCGATAGGCGATTCGATGCGAATGATTCAGATGGGTGATGCCGATGTAATGGTTGCAGGTGGTGCTGAGTATGCAACTACGCCGCTTGGTGTGGCTGGGTTTGCTGCTGCTAAAGCCCTATCAACTCGTAATGATGACCCAACGACTGCTAGTCGCCCGTGGGATAAAGGGCGAGATGGTTTTGTATTAAGTGATGGTGCGGGCGCTGTGGTATTAGAAGAATACGAACATGCCAAAGCCAGAGGTGCAAACATTTACTGTGAAGTGATTGGGTTTGGGATGAGCGGAGATGCCTTTCACATGACTAAGCCTTCTAACGGCGGTGAAGGTGGTGCGCGTTGTATTAAAAATGCAATCAGAAATGCAAAACTAAATCCTGAACAGGTTGACTATATCAATGCACATGGCACTTCAACTCCAGCTGGTGATGTTTGCGAAGTCGGTGCGGTGAAATCGGTTTTTGGGGCACATGCCTATCACCTAACCATGAGTTCTACAAAGTCAATGACAGGGCATGCACTAGGTGCTGCTGGTGCAATGGAAGCGGTATTTGTTGCAAAAGCTATGCAAGAGCAGGTATTACCACCAACGATGAATTTAACGGACCCAGAAGAAGGTTGTGATTTAGATTTTGTAGTAGGTGAAGCAAGACAATCTAAATTAAATATTGCCGTTTCAAATTCGCTTGGCTTTGGTGGTACAAATGCAACCTTAGTTTTTGCTAAGGTTTAACGCTTGTTACAAGAGTTGACCCAACTTGAAAATAAGCTTTCTACAAAAGATTTATCTGTAGAAAGCTATTCATTATCGAGCTGTGATTTATATCAAATTCAGCAGTCTGACAAAGAAAACTTTCCCTTTTTGCTTGAAACGGTTTCTTTATCTCAATCAGAAACAGACTCTGCTCAGTTTAGTGTTTTATTTGCCTACCCTCAAGCGCAGTTTTGTTTACAAAATCCAGCAGAAATTACAGAATTTAAAACGCAATTTGAAGCGGATTTTTTAAAAAATAAAAAAGAACTTGATATTGAACTGCCATTTACAGGTGGATGGTTTTGTTATTTTAGTTACGATTACGCTCAAGTTATCGAATCAAGTTTAGCTATACCACAGTCTAATTTACCGCTTTCAATTATCACCAGAATTCCCTGTGCTTATATTTATGATCATTTAAATCAAATTATTCATTTGATAGCAGAACCAGGTTTTGAAAATAAATTATCTGGCATGCATGCTAGGATTCCCCCCCCTGGTGATTTTTCAGAAAAAACAACCTTTCCGAAATCCTCTTCGACTGTCAATAAGGTGGCGGAAGAAAATGAAGCGAAATATCTTGATGGCATCGCGCAAATTAAAAACTATATTTTAGATGGCGATATTTTTCAGGTTAATTTATCAAGGCAGTGGCATTTAAAATTAGAAACGGAACAACAGCAACAACTCTATCCTAATTTAAGAAAAACCAACCCTGCACCCTATGCGGCAAACGTTTACTATGATGATTTTCAAATCATCAGCTCTTCTCCTGAACGGCTTGTTAAATACGATGCCAAAACCAACTGGGTAGAAACCAGGCCAATTGCTGGAACGCGTAAACGAAGTGCAGATGACGCAGAAGATAAAGCACTGGTTGATGAATTAATTAATCACCCCAAGGAAATTGCTGAACACATCATGTTGATTGACCTAGAGCGAAATGATTTGGGCAGGATTTGTGAGGTTGGTAGTATTGAAGTTAATGAGCTCATGACGGTTGAAACCTATCAACACGTTCACCATATTGTCTCCAATGTCCGCGGTAAACTTAAAAGGGGTCAGACCCCTTTAAATATTATTGATGCGGTTTTTCCAGGTGGTACGATTACAGGTTGTCCTAAAATTCGCTGTATGGAAATTATTGCAGAATTAGAACAGATGCCTAGGGATGCTTATACTGGTAGCATTGGCTATATTAATCGCGATGGTTCAATGGACACCAATATTCTTATCCGCACGCTCATGTTACAAAATAAACAACTCAGCTTTAGAGCAGGGGCAGGGATAGTGGCAGATTCAGTTGCAAAAAAAGAGCTAGAAGAAGCCCGTCACAAAGCAAAAGGCTTGATACAGTCCTTGTCTGGAAAACCTCAGAAATAAAAACAAACATCACTTGTATTTATATATAATATGAATGTATTTATATAAAAGGGGATTTGGTATGTTAGATGTCAGTATCGGTGAAATACAAAAAAATACCGCTATCTTTTCAAATTTAACGGAAGCGGTTCAAGTTATAGATAAACGAAAAAATAAACGTTTAGCAATTATTTACCCTGTTGATTCGCATAGTTTTATTGAATCTTTGGCGGGAAAATACAAAAATACAATCAAGAATACAGAGCTGGACTTTCAGCAAATTAAAAACAAAGCCATGCAAATAGCGATGGAGGATAAGTATGGTTTATCTTCTTGATATTAATATTATTATTCGGTTTTTAATTGGCGATAACGAACAGTTTTTAAAACAAAGTACCGAATATTTTAAAGAAATAGAGCAAGGAACTCGAAAGGTTGAAATTCTTGAAGGAGTCATTATGGAAGCGTTTTTTGTTCTCACCAAATTCTATAAACTACCTAAATCAGATGTAATAAATGACTTAAAAATGATATTAAGCCTACAGGGAGTTGTTAACATCGACAAGGTAATATTAACGGAAACCTTGTCTAGTGTTGAAAATAAAAACATAGATTTTATTGATGCACTAATCTGCACCAAAACCAAACTACAAGGTTATGGAAAGCTAAGCTTTGATAAGGATGTTATTAATTGTTAAAGGTTTGTTAATGTCACAAAAAACAAATGACGGAACTAGTCGTGAATAATCGAAATAGGTTAGTCGTTGCGAACAGAAATTATCCATTTGACCTAAACGACCGTGGTTTGCAGTATGGTGATGGTTTTTTTACCACCATGTTAATTGTCGATAATAGCGTTGCGAACTGGTCGGCACATTGGGGCAGGTTGGTTTTTTCTGCACAGCAATTAAAATTTGAAATTGAAGATGAATTAACCATTAAAAAATGGTTAGAAGAGACATTTGAAACGCATATTGAAGCCTTTAATTCTGCAAAATTAATTATTACCCGCGGGCAAGGTGGTAGAGGTTACCAGCCCATAGAAAATCCGAAAGCGAACTATTATTTATACTTGAATCAGGTTGATTTTTCAGCAAAAATCACTAGGGGGGGGGAGAAGAATCGTGATGAGTTTGCTAACAATGAACTTGGGCTTAAGCTTTCAATTTCAGAGGTTCGTTGGGGAAAACAGCCACTCTTAGCAGGCGTAAAACATTTAAATCGTCTGGAAAATGTAATGGCTCAGCGAGCATTAATTGGCGCGGAGTATGATGAAGCGTTGATGCTTGATATTGATGATAAACTAATTTCGGCGACCAGTGCTAGCCTTTGTTTAATCAAAGGTGAACAGGTTGTTTCACCTCAAATCGTGACCGCGGGTATTCATAGTACCAGCTTGGAATTGTTGGCAAAAATATTGCAACATCAGGGACTCTCTTTGGTTTATCAAGAGTTAACCCTAGCGGATTTAAAAAGTTCGGATGAGGTGTTTCTCAGTAATGCGGTTCGTGGCATAATGCCGGTTAAGGAAATAGCGGGTATAAAATTTAAGACAGATAGGTCAGTAGGATTAGCTGAAAACTTTCTGCAATATCAAGATGAGCTTTTAAAGTGAATAGACAACAAAATAAAACTCTTTTAATGACCTTGTTTTGGTCATTTTTGGTCATTTGGTTATCGGTAGAAAGCTGGTCTTTTTACCGATTTTTGACGGGTGATATTTCTTATTTAAAAGCGGATCAAGTGATCACAATTCCAAAGGGTGCTTCTACTCAAAAAGTGATTAGAATCTTAGAGGATAAACACCTGATTAGAGAGCCAACTTGGTTTAAGTGGTTGTTAAAATATGAAGGCAAAGCAAACCAAATTAAAGCAGGCGAAATAAGAATAAAACCTAACTGGACCGTACGCCAATTAATTGATGCCTTAGTTGACGGAAAAACAATCAGTTACCCGGTTACTTTTATTGCCGGTGAAACCTTTCAACAGTCGTTTGAAAAAGTAAAATCGATAAAAAACATCAAACAAAACATTGAAACTCAAGGGCAGTTAAAATTGGCTTTAGGGGTTAAGGGGGCTTTAGAAGGGATGTTGTTGCCTGAGACCTATCATTATGTTGCGGCAGAATCTTCGCAGGCAATTTTACAACGTGCTTATCAAGATTTAACTCGCCTTTTAGAAAAAGAATGGCAAACAAGGAGAAAAAATCTCCCTTTAAAAACAGCTTATGAAGCACTTATATTGGCATCAATTGTTGAAAAAGAAACTGGCATTGCGGAAGAAAGAGCGATGATTGCTGGCGTTTTTATTAATCGTCTCAATAAAAAAATGCGTTTACAAACGGATCCAACGGTCATTTACGGGATGGGAAAAAAATATGATGGAAATATCCGAAAAAAGGATTTGAGAACTTATACACCGTATAATACCTACAAAATAAATGGATTGCCGCCAACCCCAATTTCATTGGCCAGTGCCGAAAGTATAAAAGCAGTTATGCACCCAGCTAAAACGAAAGCACTTTACTTTGTGGCGAATGGTAAAGGAGGGCATACTTTTTCAAATACCTTAAAAGAACATAACAACGCAGTCAGGAAATTTTTAAAACTAAAATGAATAATTTTGCCGGAAAATTTATCACCCTTGAAGGGACAGAGGGTGCAGGAAAATCGACTAACCTAAGTTTTATTGAAGATTGGTTAAGCAATCAGAATATTGAGGTCGTCACAACCAGAGAGCCAGGAGGCACTCAAATTGGCGAAGCCGTTAGAGAAATTCTACTGAATACCAAACATACTGAAATGACACCTGAGACAGAATTAATGTTGATGTTTTCTGCTAGAAATCAACATATCCAAGAAAAAATAATCCCAGCGTTAAAAGCAGGGAAATGGGTGGTTTCAGATAGATTTACAGATGCCTCCTATGCTTATCAGGGGGCAGCGAGAGGAATTGAATATCAACGAATTTCGGAATTAGAGCAATGGGTTCAACAGGGTTTTCATCCCGATATGACCTTTGTATTTGATTTAAGTATTGAAGAGGGTATGAAGCGAGTTAAGTCTCGTGGAGAGAAAACGGATCGTTTTGAGCAAGAGCAAAAAGATTTTTTTGAAAAAGTCAGAAAATCATACCTACACAGAGCGAGCCAGTCACCAAAAAAATACACTGTTTTAGATGCTTCAAATTCATTGAATCGTGTGCAACAACAAATTGAACAAACCCTAAAAGAACTGATTTAGCATGCGCTATTCTTGGCTAGATAATCAAACTTCGCAGTGGCAACAGCAATTGCATAATTTGAGTCATGCCTACCTTCTACTTGGCATAGAGGGAATAGGGATAGAAGATTTTTCTTTGCAAATGGCAAAGGACATTTTGTGTCACCAAGAAGGCTTAGTCGCATGTAACCAATGTTCTGCTTGCCATTTACTGGCGAAAGATACCCATCCAGACTTGTTTAAGTTAAGGGTGTTAGATGACAAAAAAGAAATTTCAGTTGATCAGGTTAGAGAATTAAACAATAAAATATTCGAAACTTCGCATCAAGGCGGATACAAGGTCGCCTTAATTGAACAGGCTGAAAAATTAAATACCTCTTCATTTAATGCTTTGTTAAAAACACTTGAAGAACCGTCTGCTAGAACGGTTATTATCCTCACGACCTATCAAAAAAGCAGAATCCCTGCGACAATTTTAAGTCGTTGTCGAAAGATAGAGTTTATTCCGCCAAGTCTTGAACAGGGCTTAATCTGGTTGCATCAGCAATTACCGCAAGCAGATGAAGCACTTTTAAAAAAGAGTTTACGTATCAACTGGTCAGCACCGTTAAAAGCCAAAAACTGGATCGAAAGCAAACAGTTTGAGCAGGAAGCAGAATGGCAAAAAGACATAAAATCTCTGAGGGAAAATAGCGCTTCTGTTTCACAAATTGTTGCTAAATGGATGAAGTATCCTGCGCCTGCTGTTGTATTTGATTACTTTTATCTCTGGTCTGTTTCGGCAATAAGAGCTGCACAGTATCAGCAAAAAATACAATTTAATCCAAACTGGTTTGTTTTTCAAAAAATGATTTTACAAGCTAGGTCAATTTGGCAACAAAATGCGAATAAAGAATTGTTGTTAGAAGTGACTTGTCAAGCATGGTTACAACATCAGAAGCCAGACTTTGACCCAGCATCTAAATTATTTAGCCTATTTAATGGCTCGCTAATTAGAGGAACACAGATTTGATAATTGATTCACACTGCCATCTTGATTTATTACCAACCGAAACCTTTGGCGATACAGCACAAATTATACAAACCGCACAAGAGCATGATGTCAGTGCCATGATGTGCATTGCGATTAATCCTAATGAATGGCAGGATGTGCTTGATTTAGCCAATGAGCACGACAATGTCTATGCCGCACTTGGCGTTCATCCATGTGAAACCAAAGACGTGGTGGTTACGGATGAACAAATGTTAAACCTACTTGATAACCCTAAAGTACTCGCTGTCGGAGAGGTGGGGTTAGATTATTTTCACTATGATATCGAAAAAGAAGACATGACATGGCAACAAGACCGTTTTCGTCAAATGATTAGAATCGCCAAACAAGTCAAAAAACCAATCGTCATCCACACCCGAAATTCCACACCAGACTGCCTAAGAATTTTAAAAGAAGAGGGGGCAGAAGAAGTCGGTGGCATCATGCACTGTTTTGTCGAAGATTTAGCAACCGCAAAACAATCAATAGAACTCGGTTTTTACATCTCATTTTCAGGCATTGTTACTTTCAAAAACGCCAAAGAAATAAAAGAAGTCGCCAAACAAGTGCCGCTTGATAAAATCTTGGTGGAAACCGATGCGCCTTATTTAGCCCCCGTACCCTATCGAGGCAAAGCAAATCAACCTGCCTATACCAAATATGTGGTGGAAGAAATTGCAAACTTAAGAGGAGTTAGTTACGAAGAAGTGGCTAAGCAAACAACAGAAAACTTTAAACGGTTGTTTAA
>CAYUHO010000013.1:0-17429 GCA_964444445.1 uncultured Piscirickettsiaceae bacterium
TTAAAACCCTAAGCATTAAACACTATAACACAATCAGTTAGTTAATCACTATAAATAATTCTCAATTACGAATGGCTATGGGAGGTTTTAGAATTATTTAGCTTACTACTACCCTTGGGGGTTTTTGGTTAAAAATCACCAGGGGGGGGGGTAAATCGTTACAGGTTTCTAAGCTTATATAACCAGCCCATAAGGATTTCTTTAATAGAAAGTTCATTGTTTGAGTGTTTAAATTTTAAAACAACTGTGGGTTCTGAGGGATTGTGTAGTGGATGAAAGTACCAGTTGTTTAATTCTTCTTGTTCTATATTGGAATCCATTGCGACCAGTTGCCAGGGGATAAACTCATTTGAATCTTTTGTTTTCAATCCAGTTGGAGTGACGTCTATTCCGACTTTTTTGCCGATTAATACGTTTTTCGTTTGTCCATTTTCTGTCCAAATCCGAACCATTTCCCCTTCTGACAGGAGTGTTCCGTAGGGTAGAAATAGGTATTTTGCATTTAGGGAATCCACGGAGTTATCGACTAGGGGATGCCCCTCTGGAAACTTAAATTTACAACGATCATTACCCGCACAGCACGACATATTTCAAACTCAAATTAATCTATACAATCCGCTTAGTATATCACTTGAATTTGCTATAATTCTCAGCAATTAAGTAACTAAAGAACAAGAATTAAAATGGAAAAACATTTCGATCCGAAAGCAATTGAATCTAAGTGGTACCAAGAATGGGAATCAAGCGGTTATTTTAGCCCTTCACAAAGCACAACTGGTAATACCTATTCAATTATGATTCCTCCTCCCAATGTAACGGGTTCACTGCACATGGGGCATGCTTTCCAAGATACGATTATGGATAGTTTGATTCGTTATCACCGTATGAAAGGTGATGAAACTTTATGGCAACCTGGGACGGATCATGCAGGGATTGCAACTCAAATGGTAGTTGAGAGACAACTTGCTGCGGATAAGGTAAGCCGCCATGACCTTGGACGTGATAAGTTTATTGAAAAAATTTGGGACTGGAAAGCTGAATCAGGCGATACGATTACGAACCAATTACGCAGACTGGGTACGTCACCTGACTGGAGTAGAGAGCGTTTTACGCTTGATGATGGGCTGTCTGAAGCGGTTAAAGAAGTCTTTGTTCGCTTGTATAAGGATGATTTGATTTATCGTGGTAAACGCTTGGTTAATTGGGATCCTGTATTGCACACTGCTGTTTCTGATTTGGAGGTTATTTCCACTGAAGAAAATGGCAAAATGTGGCATTTTAACTATCCTCTAACCAGTGGAAAAGGCAACCTCGTTGTTGCGACTACCCGACCTGAAACTATGTTTGGTGATCAGGCGGTTGCGGTTCACCCTGATGATGAGCGTTATCAAGATTTAATTGGTCAAACCATTACCTTGCCTTTAGTTGGTAGAGAAATCCCGATTATTGCCGATGATTATGTTGATATGGCGTTTGGGACAGGTTGTGTCAAAATCACACCTGCACATGATTTCAACGATTACGAAATGGGTCAACGTCACGATTTACCAAAACTCAATATCATGACTGACAATGCGAAGATGAATAATGATGTGCCTGAGAAGTATCAAGGTATGGATAGATTTGATGCACGTAAAGCGGTAGTTGCTGACTTAGATGCACTTGGTTTGTTAGGCGAGATTAAACCTCACAAGCTGATGGTGCCTCGTGGTGATCGCTCTGGTAGTGTGATTGAACCTTACTTGACTGACCAGTGGTATGTTGCGGTTAAAGAACTTGCTAAACCTGCAATTGATGCGGTTAAAAATGGTGATATTGAGTTTGTGCCTAAAAACTGGGAAAACACTTATTTTGAATGGATGAATAATATTCAAGACTGGTGTATCTCACGTCAAATTTGGTGGGGGCATCGTATTCCTGCTTGGTATGATGAGCAAGGAAATGTTTACGTTGGCAAAACCGAAGCCGAGGTGAGAGCTGAAAACAACCTTGCCGAGACTGTCGTGCTAAATCAGGATAACGATGTATTAGACACTTGGTTTAGTTCTGCATTATGGACTTTCTCAACACTTGGTTGGCCAGAAAACACCGAAGAACTTAAAAAATTCCACCCTACTTCCGTACTGGTAACGGGTTTTGATATTATCTTTTTCTGGGTTGCCAGAATGATTATGATGTCACTTAAATTCACTGGTGAAGTGCCATTTAAACAAATCTATGTACATGGTTTGGTTCGTGACGGTGAGGGGCAGAAAATGTCCAAATCGAAAGGAAATGTACTTGACCCAATTGATTTGATTGACGGTATCAACTTAGAAGATTTGGTTCAGAAAAGAACGAAAGGCATGATGCAACCTGAAAAGGCAGAAAAAATTGAAAAGGCAACCCGCAAACAATTTGCGGACGGCATCGACCCTTATGGAACAGATGCCATCCGTTTTACCTTTGCTTCACTTGCCTCCAATGGTCGTGACATCCGTTTTGATTTAAACCAGTGTGAAGGTTATCGCAATTTCTGTAATAAACTTTGGAATGCCACTCGTTATGTCTTAATGAATACCGAAGGAAAGGATACAGGTGTTGATAATAATTTACCGACGACCCTATCACTGGCTGATAAATGGATTGTTTCAAGACTGCAACAGGTTGAAGCAGAGGTTGCAAAACATTTTGAAAACTACCGCTTAGATTTGGCAGCAAATACGTTATATGACTTTATCTGGAATCAATATTGTGACTGGTATTTAGAATTATCAAAAGCGACCTTAAATGCTGAAAACAGTACAGAAGAACAGTTGAGAGGAACGCGTAGAACACTGGTTAGAGTGTTGGAAACAATCCTAAGATTAATGCACCCGATTACCCCGTTTATTACTGAAGAAGCATGGCAAGCTGTTGCACCTTTGGCAGGTAAAATTGGTGCTGGTTTTGAAACCATTATGTTGCAACCCTACCCTCAATCCGACAGCCGTAAAATTGATACGGACGCGATTGAGGAACTGGAGTGGGTTAAACAGTTTATTATTGGTATTCGTAAAATTCGTTCAGAAATGAACATCGCACCAAGTAAACCGCTACCCGTTTTGTTAGACCAAATGAACAAACAAAACCAAAGCTGGTTAGAAAATAATACGTTATCATTAATCTCACTTGCAAAACTTGAGTCGATTACCGTACTATCATCAAGTGACACTGCACCTGAATCTGCTGTGGCTTTGGTCGGTGAAATGAAAATATTAATTCCGATGGCAGGTTTAATCGACAAGGAAGCGGAATTAAAAAGACTCGATAAAGAAATTGCGCGTTTAGAGGGTGAAATAAAACGCTTTACAGGAAAACTTTCTAATCAGAATTTTGTCGCAAAAGCACCTGCTGAAGTGATTACAAAAGAAAAAGAAAAGTTAGCGAATACTGAAACAGCCTTGAAGAACATAAAGGAACAACATGAAAAAATTAAACAGATTTAATCCACTCGTTTTAATTACACTCGTCATGACGTTAAGTAGCGTTAGCTCAAACAGTTTTGCGGTGCAAGCTGGTTATACTAACTATGTAACCGACACAAGCAAAATTCCCTTGCGCTCAAATCCTGGTTATAAATACAAAATCATTAGAATGTTAAAACCTGGTTCAAAAGTGACGATTAGTGAAGTCAATGACGATGGTTGGGCGAAGGTCGTATATCAGTACAAGGGAAATAGCATTGATGGTTGGATGCCGAGTATTGTTTTGCAAAACATACCAATTGCGAAACACCGCCTGCAAAAAGAGATTACAAAAACCTCTGCAATTGAAAAAAAATACAACCAGCTTAAGGTTGAAATGGATGCTTTAACCAATAGGCATGATGAAATCAACCGTGATTTAACAAATATCAAAACTGAGAACTTTCAACTAGAAAATGAACTGAACAACTTAAAAGCCATCTCGGGTAAAAGCATTGAGATGAATAAACAAAATGCGGAATATACTGTAAAGATTCGGAAATTAAACTCTGAAAATGCCATTCTTAAAGAAAGAGTTTCTGAAGCCGAGGATATTGTACAACGCCAATGGTTCTTAACCGGTGGTGGGGTTTTACTGCTTGGTTTATTATTGGGTAGATTCTTTAGACTACCAGCCAAGAAAAACAAATGGAATTCACTATAAGAATTTTACTTTCACAACTAACTTGTGCAAAGGTCTCGCTATAAAATGCCCCCCCCTTGGTGATTTTTTACAAAAAATTACCAAGGGGGGGGTAACGTATGAATAGAACATTCTGTTTTTAACTACAAGCCTAATTCTTTAATTAAGTCTTTAGCAGGAACATAACCAGGAAACATCTCACCTCTATCAGTGATAATGTTAGGCGTTCCATTTACCCCAAATTTTTGAGCAAGTTGCATATGTTTTTTAACAGGATTATCACAGGTTTTACTTCCTGTTTTATCCATTAACATCGCATCATCCATTGACTGACCAGGATTCTTATCACACCATACAGAAACCGCTTTCCAGTATGATTTTCCACCAACCCCACTTCGTGGGTATGCTAAGTAACGCACCTCAATACCAGCTTCATTTAGTTCAGGTATTTCAGCATGCATTTTTCGGCAATAGGGACAATCAATATCTGAAAAAATTGCAAGCGTTCTTTTCGCTTTACCGATGGCAGGATAAACAATCATCGAAGAAACATCTAAGGATTCATATTGGCTTTTACGCATTTTCTCAACGGTTGAAACCGTTAAGTTTTCACCCGTTGTTAAATCAATAACATTACCCGTAATTGCATGCTTACCATCCGCGGTGACATAAAAGACCTGTAATCCTTTGGAAACTTGGTAAATATTTGCAAGCTTCGATTTTTTGATATCGACCGTGCTTGCATCTGGCACTACTTTTTGTAGCGCTTTTCTAACCACGTTTTCATTGGCACTTGCCAATACAGGAAAGGACAAAAAGAGTGCAAGGGTGAGTGTTTTTTTACCGAGAGAATACTTCATAACAAACCTATCTAATTTTAAGTGTGGTCATTCTATCATTAGCGATAATGAAATTTTAGTATTTTCGTTGTTTCCACTAGCCTCTTGGGTGATGACTGGCATGCACGGACTTCAGACGCTGTTTGGCGACATGTGTGTAAATTTGAGTGGTTGATAAATCTGAGTGCCCTAACAGTAACTGTACCGTTCTTAAATCTGCACCATGATTCACAAGATGAGTTGCAAATGCATGTCGAAGTCCATGCGGCGATAAGTCCCCTTTTATACCTGCTTCAAAGGCTAAATTTTTGATTCGATACCATAAGGTCTGTCTTGTCATTTGGCGACCAATGCGTGAAATAAATAAGGCATCTAACCATTTGTTTTTAACCAGTGTGGGACGAGATTGACTTAAATAAAGTTCTAAATATTCGAGTGCTATTTCGCCGACTGGAATAATCCGTTCTTTATTACCTTTGCCTGTCACCTGAACCAATCCCGCTGATAGATTAATTTGTTCATAGGCTAAATTAACCAACTCAGAAACCCGTAAACCTGAAGAGTACATTAACTCCAGAATTGCTCTATCTCTTCTTCCTAATACCGTCGTTAAATCAGGTGCTTCTAATAGTTTATTCACTTGTTCTTCAGAAATAACTGCAGGAATTGATTTAATAATTTTGGGTGATTTTAATAGGCTAGTTGGATCTGCTGAGAGATATTTAGAACGGTAAGCGAATTGATAAAAACGTTTTAATGTCGAGATATTTCTAGCAATTGATTTATTGTTTTTACCTGAATCTTGAAGTGAATTGATAAAATCAGCTAAGTGTTCAGAGTCTAACCCAAACAAAGAATCCTGTTTTGACCATTTAACTAACAAATTTAAATCACGGCGATAGGCGTCAATTGTATTTTGACTCAGACCATCATTTAACAAACAGACGTTCAAAAACTCGCTGATTTCTATCTCTGATTTTTTTTGTTTTGGTTTATCCATAACTCATTATAAATGAAATATAAAAACAAAAAAGGCACTCCATGAGTGCCTTTTTATACTATTTGTTACTGCTTAGATTATCTCTATAATTCGCTAAATCAAGCGTTAGCGTATTTTAGGGGCGAGCTAGGTAGTTACAATTATTTTTTAACAATTTTCTCTTTAATTCTTGCAGCCTTACCAGAAAGCTCACGAAGATAGTAAAGTTTAGAGCGACGAACCGCACCACGACGTTTTACTTCTAAAGAATCAACCAATGGGCTGAACGTTTGGAAAGTACGCTCTACACCAACACCGTGTGAAATTTTACGAACGATGAAAGAAGAGTTAATACCACGATTTTTCTTCGCAATAACCACACCTTCAAATGCCTGAAGACGTTCGTTATTTCCTTCTTTTACCTTAGCTTGTACGATAACAGTGTCACCTGCTGAAAAGTCAGGTAGTTCTTTTGCCATTTGCTCTTCTTCAATACGAGCAATAATTGAGTTTTTCATTTTAAAATTTCTCTCTTTGTTCAGATTGTCATCTGAAAACTTTTATCCAACAATAATGAAATATCACCAGAGGTTGAACCCAAATTGTACTATTCATATAGAATAGAAATACCCAGCTAACTATTTATCAGCCGTGTAAATTTTGTATAAATCAGGTCGTTTCAAACGAGTCTGATTTATTTTCTGTTGAAGACGCCATTCATCAATTTTGGCGTGATTACCTTCCAGCAAAACATCAGGAACCATCATCCCGTCAATCTCAGCTGGGCGTGTGTAATGGGGAGAATCAAGTAAACCATCACTAAAGGAATCTTCTTCAGCTGAAGAAGCATGACCTAAAGCACCCGGCAGTAATCTTATGACACCATCCATTAACATCATCGCAGGCAACTCACCGCCACTCACAACAAAGTCTCCAACACTAATTTCTTCATCGACAAAGGTTTCAATAAAACGCTCATCAATGCCTTCATAGCGACCACAAACTAAAACTAGATTCTCTAGCTCTTTTAGCTTGTGTAATTTCTTCTGCGTTAAAGGTTGTCCTTGTGGGGATAAATAAATCACATGTAGTTTGGTTGAAATGTCTTTTTGTATTGCTTCAACCGCTTCTTTAAGCGGCTGATAGAGCATTAACATCCCAGGTCCACCACCATAAGGTCTATCATCAACCGTATTATGCTTATCCTGTGTAAACTGCCTTGGATTTGTAAAATTTAACTGATACAAATCTCTTTTTAACGCTCTACTTGATACGCCATTATCAGTCAGAGCAGTAAACATTTCAGGAAAAAGGGTGATAACGTCAAAACGCATTTTCTTAAGAATCGTCTTCTACTGTCCAATCAACGCTTATGGTTTTTTGCTCAGTATCAACGCCTAAGATAAATTCATCCTTCACATAAGGGATAAGCGTTGAATTTCCATCTTTTTCAACTCTTAACACGTCATGCGCACCGGTTTCAACCAGTGAAGTAACCACGCCTAAATTTTCGTTTTGGAGATTAACTACTTCACAGCCAATCAGTTGAACCCAGTAAATCCCATCATCAGCATCAGGCAATTCAGATTTTAATATTGCAATATCCGCGCCCATCAACTCTCGAGCTTTATCTCGATCATTAAATCCTGCTAATTTTGCAACAACCGTTTTGCCGCCCTGCTGAGACTTACCTTCAACTAATTTTATTGGCTGCCACTGACCTTTATATTTAATAAGCCAGTTTGGATAAGTAAGAATATTCTCTCTAGGGTCAGTATGAGAAAAAATCTTTAACCAACCCTGAACACCAAATACGCCGTTGATTTGACCAAGGATTAACTTATCGCTTTCAACATTCATAATCGGTGGTTATAACAAGCTGAAATTATGCTTGTTTTGCTTGTTCTACTAGGTTTTTTACTCTAGGGCTAACTTGCGCACCTTTAGCAACCCAGTCATCAATCTTCGCCAAATCAAGACGAATTTTTTCTTCTGCTCCACGAGCAGTTGGGTTATAAAAACCAACTTGTTCAATTGAGCGTCCTGTTGCTGCAAAACGTTGATCTGCTACCATTACTCTGTAGTAAGGGTTTTTTTTTGCGCCACCACGGGCTAAACGAATAACGACCATATTAATACTCCTGTCTTGATCGGCGATAGCGAGAACTCTCGCTAACAATATCTTCTATGAGAAAACTCTCTCTAAATTTACCCAGATTTTGGGAAGGCGGAATTATATATGATTTCACAAGAAATAGCAACACAGGATTAAGTCCTAATCCTTAGATAGAACAAGGAAGAAGAAGCTTTGCAAGTAAGACCTCCCAGAACAGGAAAAATTGTATATTTAACGAATTACTTGCCGACCAATTTATTAAGAACTTTCGAGGTATTACTTTTGTTCTCTTGCTCTTTAGATTTAGACTCTTCTTTCTTTTTTTCTGCCATCCGAAGCTTTTGTTGTCGCTGCTTAGCCTGATAAAGATGATTGGAAACTAATTTCTTTTTCTTTACCAGATAGGTTTTGCCAGTGGGTACTTCAACCCTTCTGCCATCCACAGAAAATTTAGTAACATGTGCAGATGTTTGATTTGGAATAATTCTGGAATTTCGAGGAGCTCGCTCAGAATAGTGACCATTTACTCTAACAATTTTCTTACCGCTAGGTGATACGATCACAGATGAAACAGACAGCTTTTTAGGTAGTTTCTTTCTTTTCGTAATTTTCTTCTTTGTTGTATTAGCTTCTACTCTGTTGCCAAGAGTTGGATAGAATTGATGACGTTGCTTATTAATGTCTGCTCTTTGAGGTGATGTTAGCATTAATTTTTTTATATCATAAATTTCTTCAGCATATAGGGAAGGACTGAAAAACAGCATGATAAATACTATAAATGAGGAAACTAAATTAACCATAATTATAACTTTAACCTAAATTCATTTGGTTTTGACTGGAACAAAATAATTGAACAGGACAACTGAATCAAAGGCTTACTTTTTTCAAAAATTGGATTAAAAAACTTATTGGCTTCCCCACTCAAGGTGCACTCTTTAACAATATACAAAGGGGTGATTTCCGTATTGATTAGAGACATGATTTTCAAAACGTCTAAATCAGAATATACACCCGCTGTAATATTTAAACGTGAATAAAAGAATATATTTTTGGTAAGCTTCAAATACTCAGCTTCTTTTTTGGTTAATTTTTTTTCTGCTTCAAACTGGATATTTAAATTATACAAACCCAATTTTTTTTGGATTTTAAATAACTCATCTGTCCACTTAACACGATCTAACTCCGTAACAAGACCTTCTTTAATAAACGCCTGATAGCGTGAACCATATTTTAAAAACGAACTTTTTTGCGAGCGTAAAAAACGTACCTGTTTCAAAAGTGTCGAAAGTGAGCGATCTTTAAGAGAGATTTCATCCGTAAGCTTTTCTTGTTCTGTATGCAGATAATAGGTTGCAGTCGAAAAAATTAACAGCGCAGACAAAAATAATAAAAACGGTATTTTTGTATAGTCTTTCAAAAGAGCGTCATTTAGATTCAACATCATTGCTCCCTACCGTTAGTTTTATAGAGAAAGGAAGTGCGTTGACATGCTCTATTTCGCCAGCTGAAATGGCAAGTGCCTTTTTTAATCGTCTGTCTAACGGCTCCCTCGTCAGCACAACCTTTGTTATCTCTGGCTGTTTTAAAAAGTCAGTGACCAACATATCGACCCATTTTACGGGATTTTTAAAAGACTTGTCAAAAGGAAACACCCAACCATCAAGGTTAATCTCTATCGTTTTGCCATCAAATTTGTTTACTTTTTTCCAATCGATTTTAGAAATTATAATATGCGAATGTTCTGAAAGTACTTTTGATATTGTGACGAAACTACCGCCCAATTCATGTCGAGCTTGAACATTTAGTATTGATTCTGAGAAAAACACTGCCGCTTTTATATCTTCCGCATCATATTCTAACGAAAACTCTTTTTGTAGGTCATTTTTCTCTTCCTGATACTGAGCTAACCTTGCGTCCATTACCTCAACTTTTTCTTGGAAAAGTGCGTTTTCTACAGCTAATTTCACCAGATAAACCGAACCAAAAATCATAATCATATAGAAGATAACTAACATGCTTGCTTTAAGCTGTTTAAAAAAGGTTATCTTCTCTAAAAAATCATTGCTATAAAATGTTGCTGGTGTTTTATCGCGCAAAAACTTAAATAGAAAACCTGTCATTCCATATAAGGGTGACTTTGCTTTGTCCGTTCTGGTAAGCTCATATAAATTAGATGCAAGGTATGTATTTGTTATATCATCAGAATAGGTCGTTGTTTCTTTAAAACGTTCAATAATGGTTGTTTGCTGAGTGTCATCTTCTCCAATATAAATCAAGCCAACTGGAGTATTAAAGGGCATAACTTTTGTGTTATACAAGTACTTAATGATTGAAAATGATTCATGTGCCAAACCAACGGTCAAGACTATGTCTGTTTCAAGCTCATGATCTAATTCAATAACACGACTAACCCTTAATCTACCATTATTGAAAAACAACTGTCGATATCTATGCCTTGTTTCCTGAACAACTAACAAAAAAGGGTTCATCAATTTCTTTTTTGAAATTGAAAACGAACCATACAATTTACTCAAAAAATACTTTTCTAATAAAAATGCATAAGAATATATTGCAGAGATAGGAAGCTGTGCTTCTTCAATAAGGTCAAAAAATTCATTTAAATGTTCGTTTCCAAGAACAGACGTTACAAGCATCGACTGTTCTGAAGCACCATCAAGGCTTTTTCGATATTCATTTAACCAATTTATCTTAATAAATAGGCCATTGTCAGCATGGAATCTTTCTTTAATTTGCCTTTCATAGCTTGGTTTCTCCCAAGGCATTAATTTAGGTAGCCAACTATGTTCAACCGCCTCATCAATAAAGTCTAAAACAACAGCAAAGTTTTCCTTATCATTAACAGTTTGCAAAAGCTCTTCTAAGGAGTCTTTATCATCCCAAGAAACTTCTATTTCCTTCTCATGATTTCCAGTTAATAAATCCGATAAATCTACTAACTTTATATGAGAATCTGTTAAATAAAAAACCTTCTTCATTATTGAACCTGCGCTACCGTATCATATATTGGACCTAGCACAGCAATCATAACCCAGCCGACAATCGTTGCCATAATAATCGTTAAAAGAGGTTCAATTGCCGGCTCTATTTTTTCAATCATATCTTTTGCTTCAGCTTCATAATAATCACTTATATTTACCAAAGCATCATCCATATTACCGCTTATTTCACCAACCTTGACCATTCTAATTGCCATAGATGGAAATACATCTGCCTGCTGAAAAGACTCAAATATTTTTCCACCATCCTCAATCAACTGAACAGAAGAGTTGACGTTATTCTCTAAATATTTATTTCCCAATACCTTACTCGACATTCTTAAACTATCTGTAAACCCGACTCCTGATGCATACATTACAGCTAAGGAACTGGCTAATCTCGCAATTTTTAACTTATACAATACTGGACCAATGATTTTGACTTTTAAGACAAAGTAATCAAATTTCTCCCTAAACTTAGGTGATTTCGTCAATAAATACTTAAAGGCAAAAAACAAAATAAAAGGCATCATCAATATGATTGTAATGTTCTCTCGAATAAAATCCGATGTCCCTATTAAAGCAATCGTTGCGATACTGAGCTCTCCACCCATTTCTTGAATAAAAGTCACTAAATCAGGCACCACAAATAACATCATTAACAAAACAACACCAATAACAACAAATGCAACGATTGATGGATAAATCATTACTTTTTTGGCTTTTGAAGACAAAGCTTCTTCCCACTTAATCATGTCCTCAAGCTTTTTTAATATCATTTCTAACTGCCCTGTTTTTTCACCGACAGAGACCAATGAAATATAAACAGAACCAAAGTCAGCTTCAAAAGGTAACAGTGCATCCGAAAAGCTACTTCCACCCTCCATATCCTCATGAACTGAAGCTAACATATGTCGAACAACTTCATTTTCGTAGGTTTCACGCAAATCTTCTAGAACTTCCATTAAAGGCACACCTGCTCCTAATAACTGTCTAAACTGAGAGGTAATCGTTACAATGTCTCTTTTATTAATTCGCTTTTTACTAAGAAATGAAAACGCTGACTTTGGTTTTACCTTATAGTTTAAGATTGTGATTTGTGACGTTTTTAATCTCTGTTGCAAATCCTGAACATTATTTGCTTGAATTTCACCTGTTACACGCTTACCAAAACGATTAATTCCAGAATAAACATAAGTAACCATCACACTAATTCCGTCAAATCAACTACTCGACTAATCTCTTCAAGTGTGGTTTCACCAGAACGAACCCACCTTAGTGCACTTTGTAGCATTGTCGAGAAGCCTTGTTCTATTGCTTTATCTAAAATCCGATGTTGACTGGCTCCATCAAGGATTAAGGCGTCAATCTCCTCCGAAAACCTTAAGGTTTCAAGTATTGCTAATCTTCCTTTATAACCACTACCTGAACAAGTACTACAACCCTTCGCTTTATATAAAGTGGGGTTATCCTGTTTAGAAAAACCTACTAACTCCTTTTCAAACTCTTCAGGATAATAAGGTTCTTTACACTCTTTACATAATTTTCTTGCTAAACGTTGCCCCATTATCCCAATAATATTTCCAGACATAATTGATCTAGAAACACCAATATCAAGTAAACGAGGAATCGCTCCAATAGCAGTGTTTGTATGAAGGGTTGCGAAAACCTGATGTCCTGTCATTGCTGCACGCAATGCCATTTCAGCAGTTTCACCATCACGAATTTCACCAATCAGGATGATATCAGGATCTTGCCTTAACAAAGAACGAATACCTGCAGCAAAAGTCATCCCGATTTCTTCATTCACTGCTGTTTGTCGAATCATGTTCATTGGATACTCAATTGGATCCTCCAATGTCATAATATTCACGCCCACTTCATTCAATTCATTTAACATTGAATACAAGGTCGTTGTTTTACCAGAACCTGTCGGCCCCGTTACAAGTAGGATACCTGTTGGTCTAGACATCATGAGTTTTAATTCTTTGTAACTATGCTCATCAAGACCAAGGTCATCTAATGGGACGATTCCTTTCTCTCTATCCAATATCCTCAATACAAAATTTTCACCATGCGAACCTGGTAATGATGAAACACGAAAATCTATCTGCCTACCGTGAACAACCAAGTCCATACGTCCATCTTGAGGTTTTCTTTGATCCGTCAAATCCAAATTAGAAATAACTTTTAATCGCACAACCAGTGCTGACCATAAAGATTTATGTAACAATCTAATTTCTTGTAGTACACCGTCGATGCGATAACGTATTCTTATGTAGTTTTCTTCTGGTTCAAAATGAATATCTGACGCTTCTCTTTTCACTGCGTCAGTTAAAACTGAATCAACCAACCGAACCATTGGTTGCGAATAATCCTCTCCCACTGAAATAGAAGTTTTGTCAACATCCCCTGTTTCTAATTCATTAATAATGCCATCTATCGAAAGTTCATAGCCGTAAAAATGATCAATCGAATTGGTGATTTCGTTCTCTGCCACTAGGATTGGAGAAAAGCGTATATCTGTTGGAAGATGCCGTTTTATCTTATCTAAGAGTAGAATATCATCAGGTATTGGCATGGCAATATTCAGCTGATCTCCATCCAAACTAATTGGCATCACAAGATTATTTCGAGCAAATGATTCTGTTACTAAGGCTAGAGCGGATGAGTCTGGAATAATCCCCACCAAGGACATAGAGGTGACACCAACAGCATCTCCAACTAGTTCTCGGGCTTGGTTTGTATCTAAAAATCCAAGTGAAACTAAAATCTCTCCAAGTTTTTTTCCTGTCTTTTTTTGCTCAACTAATGTGATTCGAAGCTGATCAGCAGAAATATAACCATCTGCAACAAGTTTATCCCCTAGCCTCATTGGTTTAGCCATTAGTCATTTCCCTCAATAAAATCAGCAAGCACACTGATTCTGTTTATTACAGAAGAGGTATCGACTCTATCCCCTTGAATTTCTGCCAGTTCAATCGTTTTTTTATAAAATTGCAATGCCTGCTTATGCATCCCTAACTTATCCATGCTAATTGCTAAGTTTAGGGTATATATTTGATTGTCTAAATCTAAAGCAACCGCTGAAAAATAATATTTTTGAGCTGTGACCCAATCTGAGCCTTGAGCATAATGGTTCCCTAGAATGAACTTAAGCGCTGGATCATTTGGGTTCTGAATAATTTCATTTTGTATTTTGTTTAGGACTTCAGCCTTTTCAATATCTCTTGATTTTAATGACAAAAGAGCTTGCTTAGCCTGATAATTATTTCGATCAACTTGAAGAATTTGTTGATAATACCCTGTTGCGGTATCTAAATTGTTATTAATAACCGCGATTGCACCTAAGCCAGATAATGCGACAACGTTATGATTATTTTCTTTTAAAGAGGTTTGGTAAAGCTGCTTAGCAAGCTTATAGTTCCCTTTTTCATAGGCTAGAAAGGCTTTCTTATTCTTATTTATTTCAGGTTCTTTTTTGATAACAATTTTATTCTTCTTAACAGTTCTTTTAGGTATTCGATTTGATTTTTTAATTGCCTGTTTGGCTTTGTTAGCATGCACAGAAGAAACTTTTTTTTCTGTTGCTAAAGCTTCAGATGTTTCTGATGCCACTTTTTTAATATCGGTATTGTTAGCAAGCTCTATTGATTCCTCTTTATTTGTTTCTAATTTAGGTTCTTTTATTATGTCCTTGTTTGATAGTATTTTTTCTTGTTTGATTAGTTGATACTTTCTTAACTCATTACTAACTCCTACGCGCTCAGTTTCAAAATAAAATGACGCATAAAAAGCAAGACTTAATAGAAAAATCAAAGCCAAAAGTAAATACAGACTAACTCGAATCGCTTTCTTTTTACTTTCCTCAGTTTTTAACAAAAAGCCTTTAACAATTTTTTTTGTTTCTTGTTTCTTTTGTTCCTCATCTGTATATTGCTGATAACCTGGTATTTGAGATAAACTCCAATCAGATGAATCATCAGGTTCATCACTTTCTTTCTCAGGATGCTTTGCCTTAGCTAAATCTTCTTCTTTACCGGTTGGTGCTTCATTGTCATTGATCTCTACATCTTCAAACAACTGATTTGTAATACTCTTACTGGTAGACTCAACCTGCTTAGTATCCTCATCATCACTAAGAATAAAAAGTGTTTTTGACTCTTCTTTTTCAGAGCTCTGTACAGAGTCAATTTCTGGTTCTGGCTCTGGTTCTGGAATTGCTTTAGGATCTGACTGAACCTGAAAAGAAGGTATCTCTTTCTCCTCTTTTATGACTAGGTTCAATTTTTCTTCATTTAGAGGTCTAATTTCTATCGATTCCGATTCAACCGTTGCCAAGGCTTGTTCATTCTTTTCAAGGTTAAAATCAACACCTCCTATTTCAACTGACTCATTAGTAACTTCATCATTTGAAGTTGTGAGTACACTTTGATTCAAGTCTTGCTCGGCGTTTTTCCGAGCTCTCTTTTCATCAGCTGTTTTTTTAAGTGCATCAAGTAACTCTTTACTCATACTAACTTTCCTGAGTCTTTAAGAAATGCTTAAGCTGTTGTAAATCGCCATAATTAACATCTGGATTACGAATAATAATAGGCCTAATAAAGATAATTAACTCAGACTTCTTAACTTCATCTGAACGATAAGAAAACAAATCACCAATAAAAGGAATAGCGCTTAAGAATGGAACACCAGATTTTTGATTGTCGTGTTTATCTTGAATCAACCCGCCTAAAATAGCAGTCTGATTATTTCTTAATTTCAGAATAGAATCCATTTCTCGCTCTTGGATAACGGGTACTCGACTGACAACATTTTCTTTTGCAAGCTCCGGGTTAGGATCATTCACATAGCCTACAATTCTAGATAGCGTTGGGCGTATTTTGAGGGTAACATCATCATGATCTGATATAAAAGGCGTCATATTCATCATAAAACCGACAGGAACCGTGTTAACGGTTGTCGTAAATGTTACCAAACCAGCACTGGTTGAAGTTGCTGACTCTCTATCAACGTTAACCGTAAAGTAAATTTCATTATCAACAACTTTTAACAATGCAGACTGGTTATTCAACGCCATTATTTTGGGGCTGGATAAGACTTTAGCATCACCAAACTGCTGTAGCATTTTCAACCCAAGATTGAAGTTAAAATCACCTAATGAAGAAAGGTTTAAGGAAAAAGCTGGGTTGGTTGAAAGGTTTGTCCCTAGTAGTTGCTGGGAAGCACTTCTGGAACCACTGCTAGTCGATTCACTTGCGCTCCAATCAACCCCTGCTTGATATTTATCATTTAACTCAACTTCAATGACCGTTGCTTCAATTAAGACTTGCTTGGTTGTCCTTGCAACAACTGAATCAATGTATTTTTTTACTAAATAATGCTTTGATCTTGTTGCATTTACGGTTAAAAGTCCAGCTTCTCTATTTAGAACGACGTTTTTGCTCATCTCAACTTGGGTTGTTATCTGACTGCCTTCATTGGTTGTATTTGCTAGAGCGCCTTTTTGAGATTCTAGTGAACGACCTTGTTGATTTACTGACCTGCTCTGTGCATTTGTATTCTCTTTCTCTTCTGAGGTTTTTCTAGTTGTTTTAGAAACGATAAAGCCGTCTGTTTTTTGCTCTTGTGTTGCGACTATTTCTCTAACATTTTCCTGAAGAGACTTCCACACGTCATGATTAGCTGTTGATTTGGTTTCAAAACTACTCGTTTGAGAGTTCGACCCTTTTTTCCCTACATTACCCACAGCCATTTTTAAAACCATGGTATCTTTAATTTCTTTAGATATATTTACATAATCGATTCGATAAGTATGCCAATATGGCACATCTTTTTTCACCGTAATAACGTTATCTGAAATACTGTAAATTGCCCCAACCTGCTCTGCAACACGTTGTAAGATTGAATCAAGTGATTGTTTCATAGCGTTGATTGTGACTAATCCATCAACTGAAGCCTGCAAATCCAGTTCTTTTTTTGCATCAACTGCTAAGTTATAGAGCAAGTCATAAACCGGCACATTGATAGCCGATACACTATATCGTTTTTTTGTTTGGTAAGTATTTGGGTCAAATATAATCGGCTGAGCCTTAGCCAATTCAGGAATGGGAGCTGCTTTTTTGTTTGCTTGATTATCCAGTTGTTTTTTTGCAACTATGTGTCCGTTCAAGTCAAACTTTTTAGCTACCGCTGGTGCCAAAGGGTCTCTTTTAATCATTTCAGAACCACAAGAAGTCAGGGTTATCATTATTCCAGCAATAAGAATAGAATTTAATCGCTTCATGTTTTATTTAACTCCATGTTTTAACACTAGTTTAAGGAGACACTGAATAACTAACTTAATTTCTGGCAACGCCAAGTTTTCACCT
>CAYUHO010000014.1:0-15491 GCA_964444445.1 uncultured Piscirickettsiaceae bacterium
AGTTGCGGTTAAACATTACAAACTCGCCTTATGTGATCCCTGTTGGCTGGGTAGCATTAAGGTTAAATTATTTAGCCAAATAAACATGTAGATTTTTAGATGGAGGCTTTGCGGACGGCGGTTCGACTCCGCCCATCTCCACCACATTTCAAGCCCACTTTGAAGTTATTCGAAGCGGGTTTTTTGTTTTTAAAAGTTAGATTTTAGTCAATGTTAAGGATTTTATGCGTCTGTAGGCTAAGATTCCACTGTGGGTTCTCAAGGCAATAGTTAACAGTTTCTTGTAGGTTTTTAGCTGAGATAATCGGGTCTTGATCAAACATGGCTTGTAGATAGAAATAATCAAACTCTAAATCCTTTACCGATTCAGGTAAGACTTCTTTTTGAGAATAAACTAATTTTAATTCATGCCCGTAGTCTAGGATTAGTGGTGCATTAGGTTTTGGGCTAACACATATCCAATCAATGTTTTCAGGTGGTTTTTTTGTGCCGTTGGTCTCAATGGCAATTTCAATATTATATTTATGGAAGGTATCGACGATGTTTTGGTCAACCTGTAATAGTGGTTCACCACCCGTTAGTACAAAAAAAGGTTTTACCTTTTTTGACGGCCATAAATTTAATAGGTGTTCTGCAAGTTTATCTGCGGTCTCGAATTTCCCACCATTTTGACCATTGATTCCTAAAAAATCAGTGTCACAAAAATTGCAAGCAGCCTCGGCTCTGTCCTCTTCTCTTCCAGTCCATAAATTACAGTTTGAAAATCGACAAAAAATTGCAGGTCTTCCTGTGTAGAATCCTTCGCCTTGTAGCGAGTAAAATGCTTCTTTAATACGGTAACTCATGTTGGATTCTTTGCTATAATAATTTGTTTTAAGAGTTTACTTGGAGAAGGGATTATAGCAATGTCTGAAGCGGTAGGTAAGACTTTGTACGATAAGTTGTGGGATGCGCATGTTGTTCGCGAAGATAGCGATGGCACGGCATTGATTTATATCGACCGTCAATTATTACATGAAGTCACTTCTCCGCAGGCATTTGAAGGTTTGCGTATGGCAAATCGTAAGCCTTGGCGTATCGATGCTAATTTAGCGACGCTTGATCATAATGTTCCGACCACTGACTATAAAACAGCTGAGGATATTTTAGACCCTATTTCTAGGATTCAAGTACAGACCTTGGGTATGAATACTCAAGAATTTGGAATTACTGTTTTTGGGATAGGGGATGTTAGGCAGGGGATCGTGCATGTTGTTGGGCCAGAAGAGGGCGCTACCTTACCCGGTATGACTTTGGTTTGTGGTGATTCTCATACTGCAACACACGGCGCTCTGGCTGCGCTTGCTCATGGAGTGGGTACTTCGGAAGTCGAGCATGTTTTAGCAACCCAGTGTTTGATTCAAAAGAAGATGAAAAACATGAGGGTAAACATTGAGGGCAAGCTTCAAAAAGGTGTCTCCCCTAAGGATGTTATCCTAGACTTGATAGCAAAAATAGGCACTGCAGGCGGAACAGGGTATGCAGTGCAGTTTACTGGACAAGTGATGCGTGATATGTCTGTTGAAGGTAGAATGACAATTTGTAATATGGCAATTGAAGCCGGTGCTAGAGTTGGCTTAACGGGCGTTGATAATAAAACAATTGAATATGTTAAAAATAAACCTTTTGCGCCAAAAGGCAAAGATTGGGATGAAGCAGTACGTGAATGGCGAAAATTAAGAGCTGATAATAATGCAGTTTTTGATAAGGTCGTTGAAATGGATGGAAGCTTAATCGATCCTCAGGTTTCTTGGGGTACCACGCCTGAAATGGTAACCAGTATTAAGGGCAAAGTGCCTGACCCGAAAGATGAGCCGGACACTGTTAAAGCAGACGGCATTCAACGGGCGTTGGACTATATGGGTTTGAAGGCCAATATGCCAATGACGGAGATTCCAGTAGAGTATATTTTTATTGGTTCTTGTACCAATGCGAGAATAGAGGATTTTAGGGCAGCTGCCAAAATTCTTAGAGGAAAAAAGATTTCTGAAAAAATAGAGCAAGCGATTATCGTGCCAGGTTCTGGCTTGGTGAAAAGACAGGCTGAAAAAGAAGGATTAGATAAGATTTTTATTGAGGCTGGGTTTGAATGGCGTAATCCTGGTTGCTCTATGTGTTTAGCAATGAATGATGATAAATTACCAGAAGGTAAACACTGTGCTTCAACCTCAAATAGAAATTTTGAAGGTCGTCAGGGTGCGGGTGGAAGAACACATTTGGTTAGCCCCGAAATGGCGGCAGCGGCAGCTGTAGCAGGTCATTTTGTAGATGTTCGAGAAATGCTAGATGGATAAGTTTAAAACCTACACCTCTGTGGTTATTCCGATGGATCGTGCGAATGTTGACACGGACATGATTTTGCCGAAACAGTTTTTAAAATCAATTAAGCGAACGGGGTTTGGGCCTAATTTATTTGATGAGTTGAGATATGAAGACGTTGGGATTCCTGATGCAGATACCTCACACCGCCCAATAAAAAAAGATTTCGTATTAAATTTACCTGAGTATAAAGATGGTAAAATTTTGATTGCTCGAGAAAACTTTGGTAGTGGTTCAAGTCGAGAGCATGCTCCTTGGGCGATTAAGGGGTTTGGTATTGATGTTGTTATCGCCCCAAGTTTCGCAGATATTTTTTTTAATAATAGTTTTAAAAATGGCATCTTGCTGATAACCTTGGATAGCGAAATTGTAGATGATATTTTTAAAGAACTATACGCCGAAAAAGGCTATCAGCTGACAATTGATTTAAAAAATCAAAAAATCATAAAGGGGTCAGGTGAGGAAATTGATTTTGAAGTTGATCAGTTTAGAAAGCATTGTTTATTAGAAGGGTTGGATGACATAGGTTTGACGCTTCAGCATGAGCAAGAAATTAAAGATTTTGAAAAAGAATATAAAAAAAAGAACCCATGGTTGTTTAAGGATTAAGGAATAAAAAATGACAAGTAAAGTATTGGTTTTACCTGGAGACGGGATTGGTCCTGAAATTACCGCAGAAACGGTTAAAGTTTTGGAAACATTGAATTGGTCTAGTCACCTCAATATTACCATGACAGAAGATCTTGTTGGTGGGGCTGCCTATGATGTTCATGGTGTTCCATTAGCAGATGAAACTATGCAAAAAGCACTTGAGTCTGACGCCGTTTTGTTAGGCGCGGTTGGGGGTTACAAGTGGGAATCTTTAGATATCGCCGTACGTCCAGAAAAAGGTTTATTAAGGTTGCGTTCAGAAATGGAACTTTTTGCAAACTTAAGACCAGCAAATCTATTTGAACAACTAGCAGATGCTTCAACTCTAAAACCAGAGGTTGTTGCTGGTTTGGATATTTTGATTGTTCGTGAGTTAACGGGAGGGATTTATTTTGGTCAACCTCGTGGGATTCGTACATTGGAAAATGGTGAGCGCGAAGGCTATAACACTTATGTTTACTCTGAATCAGAAATTAAACGCATTGCGCACGTCGCGTTTGAAGCCGCGATGAAAAGGGATAAAAAACTTACTTCTGTTGATAAAGCAAATGTACTTGAAGTGACCGAGCTTTGGCGCGAAGTGATGGATGAAGTCGCAAAAGACTATCCAGAGGTTGAGCTAAAACACATGTACGTTGATAATGCAGCAATGCAGTTGGTACTAAACCCTAAGCAGTTTGATGTAATTGTGACAGGTAATATGTTTGGTGATATTTTATCTGACCAGGCATCAATGTTGACAGGATCAATTGGCATGCTTGCTTCTGCTTCTTTGGATGCAAATAATAAGGGTATGTATGAACCAAGTCATGGCTCTGCGCCTGATATTGCAGGACAAAATATAGCAAACCCACTTGCAACAATTCTATCAGCAGCAATGATGCTGCGTTATAGTTTAGGTCGTGAAGATTTAGCAGTTAAAATTGAAAATGCAGTGAGTAAGGTGTTGGATCAAGGTTTGCGAACCGGTGATATTTGGTCGGAAGGTATGACAAAAGTTTCGACTTCTGAAATGGGTGATGCAGTCGTTGCAGCTTTGTAAATTTCTCTCTTTAAGAGGCCGCAGTGAAAAATAAATTTTCAGTTACGATTAGTGATGTTCATGGCTCAAAAAGTTATTCATTTAATCAACTAATTCGCAAGTTCTTTTTGGTCATTACTTTTGTTGTTTTGTTTGTTTTTGCAGCAGGGGTTCTCGCTATTTGGTGGCTAGATCAAGAAGTAACAAACGTCGAAGAAAAAATGGTTATTGCTGATTTGGATTATCAGAGAATGCTTGATAAAAGGCAGGCAGATTATTTTAAGCTGGTCAATGAAAACAAAGAGATTCAACTAAAGCTTGATAATAAATTAAAACAAGTGCAGTTTTTAGATCAAACGCTACAAGGGCTTGAAGAGCTGATTGATGTAGAGCGAGATGAAAATATACCTGTTGAAGATAGAGTTAAACTGGTTCAGCTTTCGACCATAGAAAAGCAGATAATGCTAAAAGAAATTCCGAATGGTCGACCTGTTAAAAATTTTAAAGGTGTTAGCAGTTCTTATGGTTGGCGGCATCACCCTGTAACAGGAAAGAAACATTTTCACCGTGGCATAGATTATCGTGGAAAAAAAGGTGACCCTATTATTGCAACAGCAGAAGGGGTTGTAGAGTATGCAGGTTTTCATAAAAAAAGCGGTTATGGGAATTTAATTATTATTTCGCATAACAATGGTTTTAAAACTTTTTATGGGCACTTAAGTAAACTGCGAGTTAAAACAGGTCAAGTTGTTTTAAAAGGTGAGTTGATTGGAGATATAGGCTCGACAGGTAGGTCTTCTGGCCCACATCTTCATTATGAAATTAGTTTTGTTCAAAGGAAGTTGAACCCTACGGCTTTTGTAGAATGGGGTTTAAAAGATTATAATCAAATTTTTGAGCATATTAAGGGGGTTCCATGGGGTTCTTTAACGCAAAAGATTCAAAAGCACGTGCAAATAGTCGAAAAACAATTATCGCTACGGGATGTAAAATAAATGGCGAGCTGGTTAACTTAGACGGAACCTTACATGTTGATGGCCAAATTGATGGAATAATTGAAACAGATCATGACATTTCCATTGGGATTGAAGGTAAGGTTAAAGGTTTGATTAAGGCTAAGATGATTATTGTCAGCGGTGTGTTAGAAGGAAAAATAGCCTGTGAGAGTATTGAAGTTTTAAAGAATGGAAGACTATTTGGTGAAGTTCTTAGTGGTGAAATACTCATTGAGTCAGGTGGTAAATTTATTGGAGAAAGTCGCGAATTAACCGAGGGTGGGATGGTTGTGAGTTTTTCTGAAGATGATAAAAAAGAATTGATTAATCAAGAAACTAATAAAACAAGTTCGATAGAAGAGAAGAAAAAAGATGACTAAAAAGTACGATATTGCGGTTGTAGGTGCAACGGGAGCAGTAGGTGAGACAATACTAAGGGTATTAGAAGAAAGAAAGTTCCCAGTAGGAAAGGTTTACCTTCTTGCGAGTAAAAGATCTGCAGGAAAAAAATTAGAGTTTAATGGTGGTTGGGTAACGATTGAAGATTTAGCAGAATTTGATTTTTCAAAAGCACAAATTGGTTTATTTTCTCCAGGTTCTAGTATTTCTAAAGAGTATGCTCCGAAAGCTGCAGCTGCGGGGTGTGTTGTCGTTGATAATACCTCAGAGTTTCGCTATGAAGATGATATCCCATTAGTGGTTCCTGAAGTTAATCCAGATGCTGTTGCTGGTTATAAGAACCGTGGAATCATTGCTAATCCAAATTGTTCAACCATTCAGATGCTTGTCGCATTAAAACCTATTCATGATGCAGTTGGAATTGAAAGGATTAATGTTTCAACCTATCAAGCGGTGTCGGGTTCAGGTAAAGAAGCCATTGAAGAACTAGCAAAACAAACTGCTAATCTGTTGAATATGAAAACAATTGAAACCAATGTATATCCAAAGCAAATTGCATTTAACGTTATTCCCCAAATTGACGTTTTTCAAGATAATGGTTACACCAAAGAAGAAATGAAAATGGTGTGGGAGACGAAAAAAATTATGGGAGATGACTCGATAAGAGTGAATCCAACGGCAGTCAGAGTTCCTGTGTTTTTTGGACATAGTGAAGCAATTCATATTGAAACAAAACAAAAAATTACCGCAGAAGAAGCGAAAGAACTCTTTCGAAATTTTGATGGAATTGAGTTGATTGATGAACATCAAGACGGAGGTTATCCAACGGCTGTAAGCGATGCGGCTGATACAAATCCTGTTTATGTCGGACGAGTAAGAGAAGACGTTTCTTATGATAAGGGTCTGAATATTTGGGTTGTTGCCGACAATGTTCGAAAGGGAGCGGCTACCAACACTGTTCAAATTGCAGAGCTACTGATTAAAGACTATCTATAGAAATGTCTGAACAGGAAGGACAGAAAAAACAAAAAATTGCTTTAGGGGTTGAATACCTAGGGACAAATTATTGTGGTTGGCAATCACAGGATCATTGCCTTTCTGTTCAGGAGTGTGTGCAAAAAGCGTTATCGAGTATTGCAAACGAAACTATTGCAGTTCGTTGTGCAGGTCGAACAGATACTGCTGTCCATGCAATTGGGCAGGTTGTTCATTTTGAAACAAATGCACAACGTCCAGATTCAGCTTGGATAGAGGGAGCAAATACCCAGCTACCACATGATATTCGGATTGTGTGGAGTAGGAAGGTTGCTGAAGACTTTAATGCAAGGTTTTCGGCCGTGGCAAGGCAGTATCGCTATGTTATCTTTAACCGCAGTGTACATTCTGCGGTATTAACTAAGCGAGCAACTTGGGTCAGGGAGTCGTTAGATGTTAATGCAATGAACCAAGCCGCTCAGTCTTTAGTAGGGGAAAAAGATTTTACTTCTTTTAGAGCCTTGGCGTGTCAAGCAAGTAATGCTATCCGCCATCTTTCGAGTATTTCAGTGACTCGTAATGGTGATTTTGTTTTTGTCGATATTCAAGCGAATGCTTTTTTACATCATATGGTCAGGAATATTGTTGGCAGTTTACTAAAAATAGGAAAGGGTCATAAAAAGACAGATTGGATTGAAACACTACTCTTGTTAAAAGATCGAAGTAAGGCTGGTATGACAGCACCAGCGGACGGGTTATACTTCGTAAATGCCTTTTATCCAGATGAATACCAAATACCCAGAAATGAATTGACTGAGTTATTATGGCAAACTTAACGATGGCAGACCAAAGTATGGTAAGTGCAAGAGTTAGAACTAAGATATGTGGAATCACCAATGTTCAAGATGCGTTGAATGCGTCAGAAGCAGGAGCAGATTCGATTGGGCTTGTTTTTTTTGATAAAAGTGCTAGAAACGTAACAATTGAACAGGCTTGTAAAATAGTAGAATCACTGCCAGCTTTTGTTACTTCAACCGCACTGTTTGTTAACCCAAGCGTTGAATTTGTGAATGAAGTTATTCAGAAAACTAAGGTAGACCTTTTACAGTTTCATGGTGAAGAGGATGAGTCGTTTTGTAATCAGTTTTCACGCCCCTATATTAAGGCAATCAGAATTAAAGAAGATACCTCATTAATTGAGGTTGTGAATCAATATAAAACCGCTCAATCTGTTTTATTTGATACCTATGTAAAAGGCGTGGCTGGTGGAACAGGGCAATCATTTAATTGGCAGCTTCTTAATGATGAGGTAAAAAAAGAAATTGCAAACACTTCTATTATTTTAGCGGGTGGATTAACGGCTGATAATGTTGCTGAGGCAATTAAGGTAACGAGCCCTTGGGCTGTCGATGTAAGTGGTGGGGTTGAAAAATCTCCCGGAATTAAATCCAAAATTGAAATAAATAAATTTATAAAAGAGACTTTGAAATGAGTATAGATTATTCAAAATTTCCAGATAAAAATGGTCACTTTGGAATTTACGGTGGAAAATTTGCGCCTGAAACACTGATGGCTGCACTTGAAGAGCTAAATGAACAATATGAATCAGTTAAAGATACCCCTGAATTTATTAAAGAACTAAATGATGACTTAAGAGATTATGTCGGTCGTCCAAGCCCTTTGTACTATGCAAAGCGCTGGTCTGACTCACTTGGCGGTGCAAAAATTTATTTAAAACGAGAAGATTTAAATCATACTGGCGCCCATAAAGTAAACAATACAATTGGACAAGCATTATTAGCGAAACGTTTGGGGAAAACCAGAATTATTGCTGAAACAGGTGCCGGTCAACATGGTGTTGCGAGTGCAACGGTAGCGGCAAGACTTGGCTTAGAGTGTGTGGTTTACATGGGTGCAGAAGATGTAATCCGCCAAGCACCAAATGTTGCACGTATGAAAATGCTGGGAGCCGAAGTAATTGCAGTCGAGTCAGGTACTAAAACCTTGAAAGATGCTTTAAATGAGGCTATGCGTGATTGGGTTACCAATGTTGATAATACGTTTTATATTATTGGTACGGTTGCTGGTCCTCATCCTTATCCTGCAATGGTTCGAGACTTTCAAACCATTATTGGCCGTGAAGCTAAAAAACAAATGCAAGTGCAAGAAGGAAGTTTACCAGATGCTTTAATTGCTTGTGTTGGGGGGGGATCAAATGCGATAGGCTTGTTTCATGAATTTTTAGCGGATGAGTCAGTCAAAATGTTTGGTGTTGAGCCTGCTGGGCTAGGCTTAGAAACGGGACAGCATGCCGCCCCGTTGTGTAAAGGTAAACCGGGCGTTTTACATGGTAATCGTGTGTATTTGATACAGGATGAAAATGGACAGATTCAAGGAACTCACTCTATTTCTGCTGGCCTAGATTATCCAGGTGTTGGCCCTGAGCACTGTTGGTTAAAAGACATTGGTCGGGTTGAGTATGTTGGGATTACGGATGATGAAGCAATGCAAGGCTTTAGAGATTTAACCAAATATGAAGGAATTATTCCTGCCTTAGAATCGAGTCATGCTGTGGCTTATGCAACGAAGCTTGCGCCAACAATGAGTCAGGAGCAAGTTATTATTGTTAATTTGTCTGGCCGGGGGGATAAAGATATGAGTACGGTTGCGAAAATAGAAGGATTTGAATTTTGAGTAGATTACAAACAACCCTATCAAACCTAAAACAAAAAGGTCAAGCTGCTTTAATTCCTTATATTACTGCAGGGGACCCAAGCCCGAATATGACGGTCGATTTAATGAATTTATTGGTTGCTGAAGGCGCCGATGTTTTAGAATTAGGGGTTCCTTTTTCGGACCCTATGGCGGATGGTCCTGTTATTCAAAAAGCGGTTGAGCGTGCATTAAAATACAATGTCAGCTTAAATGATGTTCTAGAAATGGTGACAGAATTTAGAAAAACCAATACGCAAACTCCGATTGTTTTAATGGGCTACTTAAATCCAATTGAAGCTAAAGGTTATGACGTTTTTGCACAAGCGGCTAAAAAAGCAGGTGTAGATGGTGTTTTAACCGTTGATATGCCACCAGAAGAAACGGAAGGCTACTTGGCTGCATTACAATCGAATGGATTAGATCGAATCTTCTTGGTTGCGCCTACAACACCTGATAACCGTTTAGAAGAGGTGAATCGTCAGGGAAGTGGTTTTGTTTATTATGTGTCACTGAAAGGTGTAACAGGCTCTAAAGATTTGGATTTAGAAGAAGTGACAACAAAAGTGAATCATTTAAAGCAAAAACTTGGTTTACCTATTGGAATAGGATTTGGTATTCGTGATGGAAAAACTGCTCAGAAAATGGGACAGGTAGGTGATGCTGTTATTGTCGGTTCATCGCTGGTGCAATTAATAGAAGACAATAAGGACTTGGAGAAAAATGCTATTGAAAAAGCAATTTCAAGTAAAATGCAAGAATTTAAAAAAGCAATGCGAAGTTAGGAGTATTAGATGAGTTGGTTTGAAAAAATATTACCAAGCATTAAGCAAGTTACAGATAGAAAATCAGGTGTACCTGAAGGCTTATGGACTAAATGCCCTAAATGTGAAAGTACGTTGTATCGTTCAGAAGTAACCCGAAACCAAGAGGTTTGTCCGAAATGTGACCATCATATGCGCCTAGGTGGGCGAGATAGGTTAAAAATGTTTTTAGACGATGACTCAGGTGTTGAAATATTTAATAATCTTGAGCCTGTTGATCGTCTAAAGTTTAAGGATTTAAAAACCTATAAGTCTCGTATCGCACAGGCTCAAAAAGCAACAGGTGAAAAAGATAATTTCATTACCATGTCGGGCCAGATTGGTGGTTTGGATATTATCGCTGGTGCTTTTGATTTTAGATTTATGGGAGGGTCAATGGGCTCTGTCATGGGTGAAAAATTTGTGAGAGCGGTTAATGAAGCAATAAAAAATGAGATTCCTCTCGTGGTCTTTTCTGCCTCAGGTGGCGCAAGAATGCAAGAAGCATTGTTTTCATTAATGCAAATGGCAAAAACCAGTGCTGCACTAGGTCGTATGCGAGCAAAAGGCTTACCGTTTATTTCTGTTTTAACAGACCCAACCATGGGGGGGGTTTCTGCAAGTTTTGCTATGTTGGGTGACGTAATCGTTGGTGAGCCTAAAGCCTTAATTGGTTTTGCTGGTCCTCGTGTTATCGAGCAGACAGTACGTGAAAAATTACCAGAAGGCTTTCAACGTTCTGAATTTTTGTTAGAGCATGGAGCGATTGATTTAATTGTTCATCGTCATGACTTGAACAAGGAAATTTCATCTATTTGCAGTATGCTTCTTAACAAATCAGCATAAGTTGCTGATAAGTTAGGTGATGCTGGTTTGAGTCGATTCAAGTAGGTTTAATCGGTGTGAAATTAACACGTAATGATTCGTTACAAACTTGGATAGATTGGTTATTGTCTATTCACCCTGAAGAAATTGATTTAGGGCTTGATCGTATACGTCAGGTAGCCAATACACTTGGGTTATTTGATAAACCTAGGCCATTTGTCATCTCGGTGGCAGGTACAAATGGTAAGGGTTCAAGTGTTGCCATGTTATCTGCCATTTATCAAGCAGCAGACTACCAAGTCGGCTGTTATACCTCTCCCCATATTCTTAGTTTTAATGAACGTTTTCAAATTAATGGAGGCTGTGTTTCAGATGTTGAAATTACGACAGCCTTTGAAAAGATTGAACAGGCTAGAATTGAGACCAATAATATAAAACTAACCTACTTTGAATTTTCGACACTTGCCGCTTTGGTTATTTTTTCTCAGTACAACTTGGATATTATTTTGTTAGAAGTTGGGTTAGGAGGGCGTTTAGATGCCGTCAATATTATTGATGCTGACGCAACTTTAATCACTGCAATTGATATAGACCATGTAGATTGGTTGGGATCAGATAGAGAAATTATTGGGATTGAAAAAGCTGGTATTATGCGAGAAGAGAAGCTCTCAATTATTGCCGATTATTCCGCTCCAAGCTCAGTACGAAAACATGCAACAAAAAATAACGTTGATTTTTTAGAAGCAGGAACTGATTTCTCTTATGAAATTGATCAGACAAGGAAGCTGACTGGCTGGCATTTCAGAGCTGATAGTGAGAGATTAAAAACCTTTACAAATTTACCGTTTCCCAGTTTACTTGGTGATTTTCAGGTTCAGAATGCAACCGGTGTTATTGCATTAATTTCTATTTGCCCTTATCAAGTTTCCGAGCAAAATATTAAAACGGGGTTACAAAATATTCGACATGATGGACGACTTCAGTCTTTAAGGATTAATGATTCAAACTGGCTAATCGATGTTGCGCATAATGTACAGTCAATGGCAGTATTGGCAGATTACCTACAAAACGACAACTTTAATGGAATCGCGATTTTTTCAGTGCTAGATGATAAAGATTATGTCAATATGATTGCCAAGTTGACACCTTTCATCAATACTTGGTATATTGCTGATTTAGATGTTCCGCGAGCAAGTTCTCTTGATACAATTGAAAATACCTTGCTAAAATCAGGTGTGAATAAAAGCATAATTCACCGGTTTCCATCAATTGAAGATGCGACCAAGTGTGTATTAGAAGAAAATAAATCTCAGGTTCTAGTGACAGGTTCTTTTTTTACTGTTTCTCAGTGTTATAATTCACTGAATAAGTCAGGTGTAAATACAAAAGGGAAGCAGGGTGAACTTTGAGCAAAGTGATATTTTAAAATACCGTCTTACAGGTGCGGGATTTTGGCTATTGTTACTGATTATAATCGTACCAACATGGTATGCAAATCCAGTTAATTTTCAGCCGAATGCAGCGCCTCAGGAAATTGAAGATAAGGCCATTGTTAACAAGGTATTTGTGTTGCCTACGCCAATGGTATCTGAGCCTAAAAATTCTGATTTACGGGTTGATAGAATTGAAGCTGATGACCTACAAAAATCGAGTGTAAAACCTGAAAAAACGGTGTTAGAAGTTGCAAAAAAAGAAAAATCAACCACTGGTTCTTTTTCATGGTTAATAAGAATTGCCGCTTATAAAGATAAGACAAAAGCGACGGAGTTGCATGATAGATTAAGATATTCGTATGACTCTAAGATAAAATATTTTCCAAAATCAAATTATTACTCTGTCAGGGTTGGTCCTTACAAAGATAAGGAACAAGCATTAAAAGATCAAGAGAAACTCAATAGAATCTTGCATGTTAAAACCAAAATAATTAAATTTAATTCAGCTTGAGTGTTTATGCCCTTTAGGGTACAAAGCACTCATTTTAAATGTTTCTTCAGTGTCTTTTATTTAGAGACGCCTAAGAAACGATAAAGAGAGAGAAAACCATGTGTGGAATTGTAGGAATTGTTTCTGACCTACCTGTTAATCAAAGTATCTATGATGCCTTAACCGTGTTGCAACATCGAGGGCAGGATGCCGCTGGGATTGTCACTTGCCAGGATGGACGCTTGTTCCAGCGCAAAGATAATGGAATGGTGAAAGACGTATTTAGAACCAGGCACATGCGTGATTTACACGGAAATATCGGTATCGGTCATATTCGTTATCCGACTGCTGGTTCCTCCTCTAGTGCCGAAGCTCAGCCTTTTTATGTAAACTCTCCATACGGGATTGCAATGGCGCACAATGGTAATTTAACCAATGCTGATGAGTTGAGAAAACAGCTTTATAAAGAAGATTTGAGGCACCTAAATACCAACTCGGATTCTGAAGTTTTACTGAATGTTTTTGCTCATGAACTGATGCAACAAAAGAAATTAAATATCGAAGCAGAAGATATCTTTAGTGCAGTTGAAAGAATGCACAAAAGAGCCAAGGGGGGGTATGCTGGTATTGGTATTATTCCATCTTTTGGTATTTTTGCTTTCAGAGATCCGTTTGCCTTGCGACCTATCTGTGTTGGTGAACGAGAAAATGAAGACGGGTCTAAGTCTTATATGATTGCCTCTGAAAGTATTGCTTTGCTCGCCAGTGAATATGAGTTAATCAGAGATATTAAACCAGGTGAAGCGGTTGTTCTTCCTGAATCAGGTGGAATTGAATTTAAACAATGTTCTGACAATCCACAGTACAGCCCGTGTATTTTTGAATTTGTATATTTTGCACGTCCAGATTCAATGATCGATGATATATCGGTACACAAAGCTCGTTTAAGAATGGGTGAAAAACTGGCTGACCAAATTCTTAGAGATTGGAAAGACCATGATATTGATGTGGTCATGCCAATTCCAGACACCAGTCGAACCTCAGCGGTACAAGTTGCAGATCGTTTAAACTTAAAGTACCGCGAAGGTTTTATAAAAAACCGCTATATTGGTCGCACCTTTATTATGCCAGGTCAAACCTTGCGAAAAAAATCAGTTAGGCAAAAGCTAAACCCTATTCCATTAGAATTTGAAGGCAAAAATGTTTTACTAATTGATGACTCAATTGTACGAGGAACCACATCGGGTGAAATTGTACAAATGGCAAGAGATGCAGGGGCTAAGAAAGTTTATTTTGCTTCTGCAGCTCCAGCTGTACGATACCCTTATGTTTACGGTATTGACATGCCAACCGTTGATGAACTGGTTGCCAATGGGCGTACAACGGAAGAAATTGCAGCCTATATTGGTGCGGATAAACTCTTCTATCAAGACCTAGATGATTTGATTGATGCTGTTTGGCAAGGAAATAAAGAGATTAAGCAGTTTGATACCTCTTGCTTTAGTGGTTGTTATGCAACAGGTGACATTACACCAGGATATTTAGCTTCGCTTGGGTTACTCAGAAATGACGATGAGCAGCAAAAACAGCAAAGCTCCGAACATTCCTCCGTCGGTATCTATAATGGATCTTCAAATGAGTGATCAATACGAGTTAGAGACACTTGCAGTAAGAGCAGGTTATACACAAACAGCAGAACTAGAAAATAGTGAAGCTATTTTTCCAACCTCCAGTTTTCGTTTTCACTCGGCAAAACAAGCGGCTGATCGGTTTAGTGGTGAAGAAGAGGGTAATATTTATTCTCGTTTTACCAACCCAACGGTTCGTGCTTTTGAACAACGCCTTGCTTTAATGGAAGGCGGTGAAGCGTGTTTGGGTACGGCATCAGGAATGTCAGCAATCTTATCAACCTTTATGGCTCTTTGCGAGCCTGGTGATCATGTTGTTTCATCACGCAGTATTTTTGGTACAACTAAAGTATTATTCAATAAATACCTAGCGAAGTTTGGCATAGAAATAACCTACGTTTCGCAAACCGATATTGCAGAATGGCAAAATGCAATGCAAGAAAACACCAAAGTTTTATTCCTAGAAAGCCCTTCAAATCCATTAACGGAAGTGGCAGACATCAAAGCTCTTGCTGAAATAAAAAAACAAAACAATGCTCTACTAATTGTCGATAACTGTTTTTGCACACCTATACTACAAAAACCACTCTCGCTTGGAGCCGACATCATTATCCACTCTGCAACTAAATTTATTGACGGACAAGGTCGTGCGATAGGCGGGGCAGTTGTAGGTTCAGAAGAACTCGTCGGAGAAGAAGTTCGTGGATTTATGCGTACCGCAGGGCCAACCATGAGTACCTTCAATGCATGGATATTCCTAAAAGGACTTGAAACCTTAACCATCAGAATGCAAGCGCATTGTCAAAGTGCTATGCAATTAGCAGAATGGCTAGAGCAACACCCTGCGGTTGAAAAAGTGTTTTATCCTGGGCTAAAAAGTCATCCACAATATGATCTTGCCAGTCAGCAACAAACCGCTGCAGGTGGGTTGCTATCTTTTCGTGTTAAAGGAGATAAGGATGCCGCTTGGAAGGTGATTGATCAAACTGAAATGTTATCAATTACCGCAAACCTAGGAGATGCAAAAACCAGCATTACCCACCCTGCAACTACTACTCACAGTCGTGTAGAGTCAGAAGAAAGACTACAAGCAGGCATAACCGAAAATCTAGTTCGGGTTTCTGTTGGATTGGAATCAATTGAGGATATTAAAAAGGATTTAGCCAGAGGCTTGGAACTGATTGTTTGATAGATTTGTTAC
>CAYUHO010000014.1:15591-17411 GCA_964444445.1 uncultured Piscirickettsiaceae bacterium
GAATTATAGGTTTGGAATTGGATAGTTATCTACAACAAAGTCGATATCTTTATCTCCTCGTCCACTTAAGTTTACAAGAATCGTCTGATCACTTGACATGCTCTTAGCTTGCTCCATTGCATAGGCAACAGCATGCGCTGATTCTAAGGCGGGAATGATTCCCTCTAATTGAGAGAGTTTATAAAAGGCATCAATCGCCTGCTGGTCATTACAAAGGCCGACCTTCGTCCTACCGATTTCTTTTAAGTGAGCATGCTCTGGCCCAACAGAAGGATAATCTATCCCTGAACCAATTGAATGAACGGGTGCGGGTTCACCTTCTTTGTCTTTGAGCATAATGGAATTAAATCCATGCATGACACCTTCTTCACCATAGCTTAAGCTTGCAGCGTGATCACCTAGTGTTTCGCTTTTTCCAAGCGGTTCGACCCCGTGTAGTTCAACCTCATTATCATCTATAAAACCAGCAAAAATACCCATGGCATTAGAACCACCACCCACACAGGCGACAACTTTATTTGGTAAGTTTGTTTCCATTTCTAAAAATTGCTCTTTAGATTCAAAGCCAATGACAGATTGAAAATCTCTTACCATCATTGGGAAAGGGTGTGGACCAACGACAGAACCAATACAAAATAATGCAGTGTCAGCTTGTGGAACATAACTATCAAAGGCAGAGTCAACCGCTTCTTTTAGGGTTTTTAATCCATGTGTTGCAGGGACTATTTTGGCGCCCAAAATTTTCATTCTGACTACGTTTGGATGTTCTTTTGCGATATCGACTTCACCCATGTGTATTTCGCACTCTAACCCAAAATAGGCAGCAGCTGTGGCAAGTGCAACACCATGTTGTCCAGCTCCTGTTTCGGCAATTACTTTTTTCTTACCCAGGTGTTTTGCCAGGATGACCTCAGCCATACAGTGATTTAGTTTGTGTGCACCTGTATGGTTTAAATCCTCACGCTTTAAATAAATCTTAGCACCACCACAGTGTTCAGTAAGATTTTTGGCAAATGAAATCGGAGTAGGTCTGCCTTGATAATGTTTGCGAACATACTTCAAGTCATCAATAAATTGTTTTGAGTGTTTTAACTCTTCATAGGCTGAACTGATATCAGCAAAAGGCTTTTCAAGAACAGGTGGTAAAAAGGCACCTCCAAACTTGCCAAAAAAACCATTTTTATCAGGTGTTGAATCAAGGTAAGACGAAGACATACAGAACTCCTTAAGGGGATAAATTTACAACTGAAACCTATTTATACCAAATTTATAGCCAAGAATTATGGTTAAATATGAATTAAATCAAACAACAGAAAAATGAGTTAACTTTTATGAGTATTAAGCCAGAAGAACTTGAGCGTATCATTAATCACATGAATGAAGACCATGTTGATTCACTGGTACTCTACGCCCATGCTTACGCTAATCGTACCGATGTCCAGTCAGCTAAAATGATTGAACTGACCGCTAACGAGATTGTCTTAGGATTAGAGTCAGGTGAGCAACTGCGGATCCCACTTACAAGCACACTTGAAACTGCTAAGGATGCGCATATGGTGTTGGTTTCCATGTCAAAAGAAGCTAGGGTACGATTGGAGGCGAAAGATTAAGTTATCAATAAATGATAAAATAGAGGTTTATTAAGTTCAAAGTAAATAATGACTCCTTATCAGTTAGACATTACTAAAAGTATATCTCTAAATTTAATGATTGCAGCCACGGGTGCGAGCTTTCTTTTAATTTTTGGATTGATAGCCTACTTTGAGGGAGTTATGATGATTTCTGGTGTATGACAAAATAGAAAAGATGGCGTATCCTAT
>CAYUHO010000015.1:0-17108 GCA_964444445.1 uncultured Piscirickettsiaceae bacterium
TGCTGAAAACCTGGCGTTGCCAGAATTTTAATCAGTTGTTAAGTGTCTCCTAAAGGGGGACACTGAATAAAATAATTTATAAAGAGCAGGTAGCACTAATAACGTTAAAATAGTTGAAGAAACTATCCCACCAATCACAACTGTAGCGAGAGGTTTTTGCACCTCTGCACCTGCTCCATCACTAACTGCCATCGGGATAAATCCCAAGCTGGCAACTAATGCCGTCATTAAAATAGGTCTTAATCGTCGATCCACCCCTAAGCGAATCGCTTCAACAACCACTTGCCCTTGATTGCGTAAATCTCGAATAAAAGAAAGTAATACAACACCATTTAAAACAGAAATTCCTGATAAGGCAATAAAACCAATCATTGCGGATAAGGACAAAGGCATTTCCCTAAACATTAATGCAAAAATACCCCCTGTTAAAGCAAGTGGAATCGCAGTGAAAATAATCACCGTATCTTTAATTGACTGGAACATACTAAACAATACCCCAAAAACAATTAACAATATCAAAGGCACAATGATCTCTAACCTAGCAGTAGCTGATTGCAATTGTTTATATGTTCCATCATATTCTAGCCAATAAGAGGTAGGCAGTTGCAATTTAGTTTGCATCAATTTTTTTGTCTCTGCAATATAAGACCCTAAATCACGATTTGAAACATTTGCCGTTACCACAACATTACGTTTGCCACTTTCACGATTTATTTGACTTGGTCCAGAAACCACTTCAATCTTTGCAACTTCACCCAAAGGCACAAATGACATTTCATTTGGAGAATCACTTGATATTGATGATTCAAGTGGAAGCATAATAGGTAAACTTGCTAATTCTGTTATATTTTGTCGATAATTTTCACCAAACTTAATACGAATTTTAAATCGTTTATCCCCTTCATATAACAAACCTGCTTCAACACCATTTACTGCCACCTGTACTGCTTGCTGTACATCAATCACACTCAAACCAATTAGGGCAAGATGCTCTTTATCAGGAATTACATTAATCATTGGTAAGCCTTGTGTTGACTCAACCCTAACATCTTTACTCCCTTTCACTTGACTAAGTAAATTACTTGCTTTTTTTCCTATTTCAGCAAGTTCATTTAAATCATCACCGTAAATACGCAACGCAACATCGGTTCTCTCCCCGGTTAAAAGTTCATTAAAACGCATTTCTATCGGCTGGGTTATTTCATAATTATTACCTGGAACAGTTTCAACTAAACGACGTAATTCTGCAATAAACTGTTGTTTAGTTTTTAAGGGGTTGTCCCATTCAGCACGAGGTTTTAAGATTAAGAAAGTATCTGCGACATTAGGTGGCATAGGATCTGTGGCAATTTCTGGCGTACCAATTTTAGAAAAAATGTATTTTATTTCTGACATTTCTTTTACATTTTTTTCTAGCACATGTTGCATTGAAACTGATTGATCAATCCCTGTCCCTGTAATACGCAAGGCATGCATGGCGATATCATGTTCATCTAACTTTGGCATAAACTCTGTTCCGAGCTTAGAAACTTGAGTAACCGAAAAGGCAAATAAACCAACCGCCATTAACACGATAACGAAAGGAATACGCAGTGATATTTTTAATAGAGGTTGGTAAACAAAACGAAAACCCGACATCAGTAAATTCTCTTTTTGCTTTACTTTACCCGTTACAAAAATGGCAATCATTGCTGGAATAAAGGTAATGGTAAATAACAAAGCACCTAATAATGCTGCAATCACGGTAAATGCCATGGGTTTAAACATCTTACCTTCAACGCCTTCTAAGCTTAAAATTGGTAAATAAACCAAGATAATAATAAAAACACCAAATACCGCAGGCTGAACAACCTCCTTTGTACTGTCTACAACGACTTGTAATCTTTTCTTAAGCGATAAATTTGTTTGTTGACTAAGTCTAAAAAGTGCATTTTCAGTTACGATTACCGCACCATCAACAATTAAACCAAAGTCGATTGCGCCTAAACTCATCAAATTTCCAGAAACACGATTAACAGCCATGCCCGTTATTGCAAACAACATGCTTAATGGAATAATCAACGCTGTAATTAAAGCTGCTCGTATATGCCCTAAAAATAAAAACAAAATAATAATGACTAAAACCGCTCCTTCAAATAAGTTTTTTTGTACCGTCAAAATCGTCTTATCAACTAAGGTAGTACGATCATAAATAGCTTTTGCAATAATCCCTTTTGGTAAGCTGTGATTCACTTGTTTTAACTTATTCGAAACGGACTTAGCAACCGTACGACTATTTTCACCCAGCAACATAAACGCTGTTCCTAATACAGCCTCTTCACCATTAAAGGTCGCCGCACCAGTACGAAGCTGTTTACCATAGACAACATCTGCAACATCATTAATCGTAATAGGGGCATCATCTCTTTTCGCAATGATAATATTACCAATATCCTCCTTACTCGTTAGTTGAGAAACAGAGCGAACCAACCATTGCTCTCCATTTTTTTCAATAAAACCCGCACCTACATTTTGATTATTGTTTTTCAATGCTTTAATCAATTGTTGTAAGGTAATTTTAAACGCCAATAAACGTGAAGGATCAGGTGTAATCTGATATTGTCTTTCAAAGCCTCCAACCGTATTTATTTCAGTAATTCCTGCTACTTTAAGCATTTGTGGGCGAACCACCCAATCTTGAATAATACGTAAGTCTTCTGCTGAATAACGTGATCCATCTTCTTTTCTAGCAGTATCTTCTGCATAAATAGAGTAGGTAAAAACCTCTCCTAAACCACTGGAAATGGGGCCTAATACGGGTTCAATTCCAACAGGCAATTCTTTTACAATAGTCTGTAAGCGCTCACTTAGTTGTTGTCTTGCCCAATAAATATCCGTGTTTTCTTTGAACACCACTGTAATTTGAGACAAACCATATCTTGAAAGTGAACGAGTATAATCAAGCTTTGGTAAGCCTGCCATTGCATTTTCAATCACATACGTAATACGCTGTTCTACTTCTAAGGGTGTATAACCATCGGCTTCTGTATTAATTTGTACTTGAGTATTCGTAATATCAGGAACGGCATCAAGTGGTAAATTTTTGGCACTATATACCCCTAATATAATCACAAAAAAGGTGAGTATAAGCACTATCCAACGGTTCTTAACCGAACTTTCTATAAGTAATTTAATCATCATAAATCCTAATAATTCTTAATGTGAATGCCCGTGACCAGCATCATGTTTCATCAAATCAGCCTTCATTAAAAAACTATTCTGAGTAACATATTCTTCATTTTTAGCCAGTCCACTGAGAATTTGAGTAAATTCTCCATCACTAACGCCTGTTTCAACTTCTCTTGGTTCAAAATTCTGACCTTTTTTTACAAACACAACCTTCTTACCTTTAACTGTCTGTATGCCCATTGTTTTTACTGCTAAAGACACACCTTTTTCATCTACCGTTAAATTAACCATAACGTGCATACCTGCGAACCAAATTCCTTTTTGATTATCAAGAACACCTCGTGCTTGTGCTAAGTGCCCGCCTGTTAATATAGGTAAAATATAACTAAGATGACTCATTGCAAAGTTTCCCCCATCCAACGTACTCACTCTAAGAGGAAGCTGTGCCTTTAACTTACTTTTAAGCTTTATTAATTGTTTTGGGAAAACAGTAAAATCAACCCAGACTTTCGATAAATCAATGACTTTTAATAGTGGCTTTTGTTGAACTATTTCACCAGAATTAACCCAACGTTCAACCAACAAACCACTCACAGGACTTTTAATATAATAAGATTCTAAATTTTTTGTATTGACTAAACGTATTAATTTTTGTCCTTTTTTTACTTGCTGCCCTATTGCTACATAAACCCCTGCAACCTTACTTTTATAAGGTGCTGAAATAAGTGTTGACTTATCTTGCGGAGTTTTAATTACACCATAAAAACTTATTTGTTTTTGAATAAGCTGGGGGCTTGCCCTTTCTGTTTTGACCTTGTATTGTTTAATTAATTCGTTAGACATTCTGATATGCTTACTATGTTCATCATCTTCAAGTTCAGGCAGTTGATGATTCTCTTCACCTTCATGATAAACATGCGGTTCATGTGAGTGTTCTTCTCCAGCATAAGTTTTTGATAAAATAAAAACTAAAAAAACAATTATTAAATAGATATTTTTCATTTCACTTTCCTAATTTTGTAACCGTTAGTCTTTCTAACTCAAGCAATTCCATATAAATCAAATTCATCTTCTCAATTAAATTTATTTTTGAGTCAAACCATTGTTTTTGTGCATCAACTATTTGAATAATTGAACCATTTCCTCGTTTGTAATCTTCTGTTGCCAGTTTCAATAAATTTTCTACCGCTGGTAAAATATCTCCATTAAGTTGCTCTACTTGTTGTTTATATTGATACATTTTTAACCAGTGTTCACTTAAAACACGTTCTATTTTTTTTCTTGATTGATGACTTAAGGTTTTTGATTGTTCTAATGCAACTGTGGCTTTCTCAATACGCCCTTTATTGGGATTTGAAAAATAAAGTGGTATTGAAATTCCAACGCTAAGTGTTTGGGAATCATCAGTAGCCTTATGGGTTACTCCTCCAGATAAAACAACATCCGCTTTTGAACTCGCTTTTAATAAAGAAAGATTCGTGTCAGCCTCTCTTTGCAAAGAGAGTAAATACAAAATTGCAGGCGAACCATCCAAGGCTTCCTCCAATTGTTTTTTTATAGGTAGCTTAGGCAAATTCAAAATAGAACCTTGCACCTTATCAAAACTAACCCTATCTTGCCACATAGCTCGCAAACGGTTTTTAGCAATTTCTTGTTTAGATTTTAGTTGCAATAACGCCGATTTAGAGTGTGCTAAACGTAACAAAATAACGGCTTTATCTACAGAGCCTACCGCTCCAACTTGAATCAAGTCTTTAATTTTTGCTAAGGTTATTTTTTCTAATTCAATCTTTTCAAGTAAGACTTGTTGCAAAGACTGTAGTTTAAGTAACTGATAATATCGGCGACTTGTTTCAGCTTGAACGTCAAGCTTAGCAAGTTCAAACTCTAAATATAGGCTGTCTTCAATCGCTTCTGAATGAGACACACGCAACGATTGTTTGTTCCCCATTTCAACGGTTTGACTGAAAACCAAACTAATTTCTGATAAATCCAACAAATCATATTGATTGGTTCCGATTAAATCGTCAACCTCTAGCCTAAGTTTAGGGCTAGGTTTTATCCTTGATTGCAACGACATCGCATATTGCTGACGTATTTGAAAAGGATATTTAGCAAGTTCATAATGATGTTCAAGTGCCAAAGAATTTGCTAACTTTAAACTAATCATTTTTTGAGCAAAAGTTGGAAAACAAAGCATTAGCAAAGTTGTAAGTAATACAAAACGCATAGAAAAACCTCAAAATAAAGGGTTAAACAAATGTTTTACCCAAACCCGACTAACTAGAGAGTTTGAGTTTTAGATGTAAACGCTAAATTGAGGTATTTGGAGGAGGTAATAAAGGTTTGATTAAAGAACTAACAATCAATATATTAGAATCTGCAATTGTTAATTTTACAGGTAAAATGATTAAACTAGCAAAACTTGGTGCTTCTATAAAGCTTAAATGAACATGAACTTCATCTACATGCTCAGATTCTATAGAAGAATCATCCGTGTTACCATGGTAATGTTCTGAATCCAATAAATGAAAATGCGGTTTTTCATGTACACCACTACCTGCCAAAGCAAGATGACTGGTTGCCATCAAGCTAGCCAAAACAAGCTGTAATATCATAAAAAGACTAAGGTATTTTTTCATTTAAATAAATTTAGTTATAGCTAATTTTCTTGATTATCACACAAAGACGATTAAAAAGACACCCCCCCTGGTGATTTTTCTTTTTTGGCACTCTAGTTTTGAATTAGAATTTGAGTAGTTTGTCAATCGGTAAGTTTTCGTTGAAAAACCCACTCTACTTCTGTTGAAGCTTTTGGATTATACTGATAACCTCCTAGATTAAACTGTTTTATTTCTATTGGCTCGCTAATCTGATTCTGAGCACAATACCTTGCCATTAAGCCTCTAGCTTTTTTGGCATAAAAACTAATAATTTTATATTGACCGTTTTTGTAATCTTTAAAAATGGGCGTAATAATTTTTGCTTTCAATTTTTTAGCGTTAATTACTTTAAAATATTCATTCGATGCTAAATTTATCAACACAGATTGTGCTTGTTTCTGATTTTGTTCGTTTAGCCAATCAGTGATTTTATCTCCCCAAAACTCATAGAGGTTTTTACCTTTTGTATTCGCAAACTTGGTTCCCATTTCTAAACGATAAGGCAGAATTAAATCAAATGGTTTTAATGCGCCATACAACCCTGATAAAATTCTCAAGTGGTTTTGTAAATAATCTAATTCTGTTTCAGAAAGTGTTCCCGCCGAAATACCCTGATAAACATCTCCTTTAAATAAAAAAAGAGCCTGCTTTGCTTTTGGATTAGCTTTATCTAAGGGCAATGCCCAATTTTGAAAACGATTGTAGTTTAACTCTGACAACTTTTCGCTAAGCTTCATCAGTTCACTTATACCAACCACGTCAAACGACTGTAATTGTGAGACTAAGTCAGCAGACTCTGCCAAAAAGTCAGACTTAGAATAGGGTAAGTTAACTAATTCAGATTCATCTAACGCTTTTGCTGGTGAAACAATGATTAACATAATTTTTCCTTATTATGATTCTATCAAATCACGAGCCTGTTCAAGCCGTTCAAGGGTTCCAATATCATTCCAATAACCTTGAAATAGACTACCTTCTACCTGTTTGCGTTGAATCGCATTTCTTAAAATCGGTGCCAGTTTCAACCTTTCCAACTTTATACCTTTAAATAGGTCTGGGTGTAACAGACTTATCCCTGAAAAGGTGTATTGGGGTTGTTCGGTAATTTTATTTTGCTCAAGCCCAAAATCACCAACCTCTTTAAAGTCTGGATTTTTTACCAAAACCAGGTGGGCTAATGTTTGTTTATTCAACGGTTGGTTGGTTAACACAGTAAAATCGTAATCTGTATAAACATCGCCATTCACGACTAGAAAAGGTTGTTTTCCATCAGTGAGTTTATCAAGTGCATTGATAATACCGCCAGCGGTTTCTAGCCCCCCTTCTGGTTCTGGCGAATACTTGATTGATAAGCCATACTTTTCACCACAGCCAAGTTTTTGTTCTATTTTTTTTCCTAACCAAGCATGATTGACGATGACGTCTTGAACGCCAGCTTTTGCTAATTTTTCAAGATGATATTCAATCAGAGATTTTCCCTTTACCTCTACAAGTGGTTTAGGAAGTTTATCCGTTAGCGGCCTTAACCTTTCCCCTCTGCCCGCACTTAAAATAATGGCTTTCAAAGTTTTACCTGCATTTTTTCTACCCAGTCGATTAGAAAATTCATTTCATGATATTTTTCTGCACTACTAACCAGGTAATCTAAGGTTGCTGGAATATCATCGAGATAATTCACCTTGCCGTCTCTATGATAGAGCCTTGCAAAAATACCAGATGCTTTTAAATGCCGTTGAACGCCCATTAAATCAAATGATTTTTGAAACTCTGACCATTCATGCTTACTAAGTAAATTAACCTCACATAGCATTAAAAAATATTCTCTTGACCACTCGGTCACCTGTCTTGCATCCCAAGTAATATAACAATCCTTGAGCATGGAAACCGCATCATAGGTAAGCGGCCCTTTTAATGCGTCTTGAAAGTCTAAAATACCGGGATTGCTTTGTTGATTATCTGGTTCTGTAAACATAAGGTTACGACTGTGATAGTCACGGTGAACATAAACTTGCGGCTGGGCATTGGCCGAATTTATGAGTGTATTTTGTAATTGTTGCCAAGCTAAGTTCTCAATTTTATTCATTCCCATATCGAGATGTTTTTTCCCTAGCCAATCATCAAACAATGCCATTTCCTGGCTAAGTAACTCTGCCGTATAAACAGGAAGTTGATTAGAAAACGTTTTACCCTTTGTTTGCAAAATGACTAAGCTTTGCAAAGCGTTAGAATAGAGTTCCTCGGCATTATCTTCATTCAATACAGACAAGTAGGTCTGTGTCCCAAGATCGGTCAGTAGCAAAAAACCACGTGTTAAATCCTGTGCTAACACCTGTGGTACATTTAAACCAATACTGCTAAGCTGTTTTGAAACGGCAATAAAAGCGTCGCAGCTTTCATTTTCAGGTGGAGCATCCATAATAATCAGTGATTTATCATCTGATTTAATTCGAAAATAGCGTCTAAAACTTGCGTCACTTGAAGCTGGCTCTGGCAAGGAAAAACTATCCTTTTTAAATATTGATAAGGTACTAAGCCAGTCTTGCATTAATTCAAATCTATTGTCCATGCGGATTTCTCTTGCCTTTACTATTTATCAATAGAACTACCAACAAAATTCCTGTCTGCCAAAGTTGCCCGTAAAATCGATACCTTTGAGACGAAAACTGTCGATTTTAGAACTAAGCTAGGTAGTTACACTCACAGTATGATAAGTTCTACGTTAAAATAAGTCATTATTTTTTTCCGAATACAATTTTTGAATGTCACCTAATCACATTATTTTCTTTTTCTTATTCTTGTCTAGTCCACTAAGCCTAGCCGACTTTATGAATATCGATAATTTTGAATTTACACCTGAGGCAAATGCATGCTACCCCAAGCCAATTGCGCCTCCAGTTAAATTACCTGCTAAGGATAGCGTGCCTAATGCTTCTGCAAATAGTCTATATCAAAAAGACAAGCATCACTACACGCTTAAAGGTAAGGTCATTTTAGAAAGCCCTAAAGGGGTTGTGAAGGCAGATAAAATAAAAGTAAACCGCCAAGAAGAAACCGCTCAAGCAACTGGCAAAGTGCAATTTTTTACAAGCGACTTTACCGTTCTAGGAAAATCTTTAAATCTAAACCAAAAAAATTCTAGAGCCATTATTCAGTCGCCCACCTATCAAATATCCCAGTCTCGTGCACATGGAACCGCGAGTCAACTTGATACAAACAGAGAGTACCTACAATCCTTTTTAAAAGATGCGACCTTTAGTACCTGTAAACTTGATAACCCTTCCCTGTATGAACCCTATTCACAACAACATGATTTATCGAAAAAAAATGTCAATTGGATGCTCGGTGTTGATCTATTAGAAATTGACGATGCGAAACAAATGGTTTATTGCAATGATGCGACACTCTATTTTTATTCTATTCCAGTTCTCTACACTCCCTATATTCAATTTTCAACCGCTAAAAGAAAAACAGGTGTCTTAATTCCGAGCTTTGGTGGAATTAAATCTATCACTCAAAAAACCAATGAAAACTACCTCTCTGTTCCAATTTATTTTAATCTTGATCCACAGTATGATGACACCCTTACCCTAACCAAAATGCAAGATAGAGGGGTGCTGTTTAGTAATGAGTTTCGCTATTTGCAAAAAACGCACAGTGCGACCTTTAACAGCCATTTTATTGAAGATGCGGTTGCTAAACGCGATACGAATGTCAATGGCTTAGATATAGACCCTATCAGCCAGCGCTGGGATATGCATCTCACTGCGAAACAAAAGTGGGGACAAGGTATCACAAGCAATGTAAATTGGCGTCGAATATCTGATCGGTATATTTATGCTGATTTACCGATTGACAGTACATTAGACACAAAAACTTACCTTGAGCGTAATGCTAAAATCCAATATCGAGACGATCAACTAAATGCAAGTATTAATGTTCTCGACTATTTGCGTTTACAAGATAATACTAAACTCAACTACACTAAAAAACCAGAGGTTACACTTAATTTTAATCACAATTTTGCGCATGAGTATTTACAAAATTTTCGTTTTAACCTACTGGCAGAAGCCACTGAATTTGAGATTTCTGAAGCCATCCATAGCAAACCTGAGGCTTTGCGAACGGTTTTCTCACCTTCATTTCAATATAATGTTATCAAACCCTATGGGCATTTTAAAACTGAAATTATCGGGAATCAGGTTCACTATGAAATGCAAGATAATGGCTTCAACAATACTGGTGCCGTTAAACATGATATTACTTTACCGCAATTTGTCCTCGGTGGCGGGTTAGTTTTTGAACGAGATTTTGAGCTAAATAATCGTACTTATGTTCAAACCTTAGAGCCACAAGTTCAATACTTGTATACCCCTTTTCAAAACCAGTCTCACATTACTCGGTTTGACACCTCGAAAAGCAGTTTAGATTTTAGTAATCTATTTGCCTACAACCGTTTTTCTAGCTTTGACAGAATTGGTGATACAAACCAAATCTCAGTCGCACTCAGCTCCAAAATTTTGAGCCATGAAGGAAAAAACCTCGCTGAAATAGGCTTAGGGCAAATATTCTTTTTGTCTGACCAAAAAACGCAACTAACTGGAAATGAAATCAATACCGACCGGGTTTCTGATTATTTTTTAAAGCTGAGTGCAAATGCAAACAGGTTTTCACTAAATGCCACGGCACAATTTTCAAAAGAGAACTACGAACTCAGTAACGCCAATAGCCGCCTAAAACTTGACCTTTCCCCCGAGTTTATTTTCTTATTGACTGATACGGTTAAAAACTATAATCAGGCAGGCGAAAAAGAAGAGCTTTCCGCAGGTTTTAACTGGAAAATGAATGATAAATGGGCTCTTGGTAGCTACATCAACTATGACTTTACAGATGAACGAAAAAAAGAACACAGTGGTGCGATTCGCTTTGATAATTGCTGCTGGTCTTCAGAACTTTCTGTAAAAGAAACAAAACTAGACAATGGTCTGTATAATTACACCTTTCAATACTTCATCGAGTTAAAAGGTTTCAGCTCCACTGGTGAACCCTTCCAACAATATTTAACAAACGAATTAAATTTTTAATATGAAAAACATAGTTACACTTTCCACCTTTTTATTTCTAAGTACCCTTTATTCTTCAGCTTATAGTAACCAAGAAGGCGGTGTTTTGCTGGATAGAATTGTCGCGGTGGTTAATGATGAAATCATTTTGAAAAGCAGCTTAGATACCAACGTCGCCCAAACAAAAGCAGAACTGAAAAACCGTGGAATAAATATACAGAATGAACAAGAATTGAATACAAAAGTTCTCGATAAAGTTATTCTGGAAAAACTGCAATTACAACGCATCGATAAACGAGGTATTGAAGTTAGTGATGATGAGTTATTAGAAAAAATTGCTGAAATTGCCAAGAATAACAAGCTCAGTATTTTGCAAGTGCGAGATAAATTAAACCAAAGCCAACAAAATGGATTTAGTATTTTTCGTGAAAATATTCGCCAACAATTGTTATTTCAAAAGCTAAGACAAGTCGAAGTGTTGGCACAAACACAGGTGACAGAAGACGAAATCAATCAATACTTACAAAGACAGCAACTGATTAATGATAACCAAGAATATCATCTAGGTCACATCATCATTAATCTGCCAGAGTCTGCAACCCCTAAACAAAGGGATAATGCGCAATCAAAAGCGAAACAAATTCTAAAAAAACTCAACACTGGTGAAGATTTCAAACAGATTGCTGTTCGCTATTCCCAAGGGGGAAACGCACTGCAAGGTGGTGATTTAGGCTGGTTAAAATCCGATCAAATACCAACATTCTTTTCAGAAGAGTTAGACAGTATGGAAATATCTGATCACAGTCAGCTGATTAAAAGTTCAATTGGTTTTCACATCATAAAACTATTGGGAAAAAGAGATCGAGACGCTAAAATTGTTACCCAATATCGACTACACCGTTTTACAATCCTATCTGACAATGTTAAACAAAACCCACAAGCTACGGCGCCCAGTGAGCTTGTAGAACTCACCAAAAACATCCTTAGCTTGCAAGATTTTAAAAACCTCCACCAAAAGTATCCTGACATTCCAAAAGCGATTAATGCCAATACTGACCTAGGCTGGCAAACGGTAAAACAGATTCCTGATAACTATTACCAAGCCCTACAGAATATCAAACCAAAACAAGCCAGTTTACCCATTATCTCTAACCTAGGTTGGGATATTCTCTACCTGGAAGCGACTCGCGAAAAGGATTTAAATATTACCAATAAAAGGCAACTCGCACTGAATACCATTCGCCTAAAAAAGGCAAATGAAACCTTTGAGATTTGGTTAAGAAGGTTAAAAGATGAAGCACTTATCGACATCAGATTATAATAATTGCCGATAAAAATTAATAAAAAATGATAAAAAAACTAATACTGACCTCTGGCGAGCCTTCGGGTATTGGTCCAGAACAAATAATCAAACTTGCTCAATTCGATTATGATTACGAGTGGGTTGTACTGGCTGACCCTGAACTACTTCAACAAGCAGCCAAGCAACTTAATCTTGATATCCAGATACAGCACTACCAAAAAGGCCAAAAAGCCCAAAAAAACACCAGGGGGGGGGTCAAAGTCATCCCTATTGCTCTGGCTGAAAAGGTTAATTTTGGTGAACTTAATGTTAAAAATGCTCACTATGTATTAGAAACACTCCACACAGCCGTTAGACTCTGCATGGATGGTAAATTTGATGGTATGGTGACCGCTCCAATCCATAAAGGTATTATTAACGAAGCTGGCATTCAATTTACTGGGCACACAGAATTATTAGCGGAACAATCGAATACCAAACAAGTCGTCATGATGCTTGCCACACCAGGACTGCGTGTACCATTAGTTACCACTCACCTACCACTTAAAGACATTTCGAGGGAAATTACCCCTGAACTCTTAGAAGATGTCATTAGAATACTCCATCATGCTTTAAAGCATCAATTTGGTATTGCTAACCCTAAAATTTACATTATGGGATTAAACCCGCATGCGGGTGAAGATGGGCATTTAGGGATGGAAGAAATAAAAACCATTAATCCTGTCATTGAGAAACTCAAACGACAAGGCATGAATTTAATCGGTAGCCTACCCGCAGACACAATTTTTAGTCCCGTAAATAGAGAGGATGGTGATGCCTTCCTAGCGATGTATCACGACCAAGGACTACCGGTCCTAAAATACGTCGGTTTTGGCAATGCAGTTAACGTTACCCTAGGCCTGCCCTTTATCAGAACTTCTGTTGATCATGGAACGGCTTTAAATATTGCTGGCACAGGCAAAGCTGATATTAAAAGTTTTCAATATGCAATGGATGTTGCGCTTGAAATGATGCACAGTTCCTAACAAGGATTACTACTAAATATAATCAAATACTAATATAAGTTTTTCTAATCTTTTACATAAATGAAAGCTATTTGCATTTAGTTATCAATTCCTTTAAATTTACGCCCTTTAATTTTAAAATCAAAGGGCGATAACAAAATGAAAAGAAGAGACTTCATTAAACTTGGTACTGGTGCAATGCTGAGTACTGTTGGAATGGGCGCACTAACAGCATGCTCATCAACGCCTTCCATTAGACGAAAAAAATCAAATCAACCTCGTGCCGTTGTTGTTGGTGGTGGAACAGGTGGAATCTCTGTTGCACAAGCAATTAAAAAAACCGACCCTAGTATCGAAGTTATCATGATTGAAAGAAATGCAAAATACACCACTTGCTACGGAAGCAACTGGACATTCAATGATTTGGTCACCATGGATGACATTACATTTGATTATAAAAAGATGTCCAAAAAACACAACATCACCGTACTTAAAGGGGAAGTCACAAATGTAGATGCTGAAAAAAAGCAAGTCCGCCTAGAAGATGGTAGTGCTATCGAATATGATCGTCTGGTCGTTTCACCAGGTGTTTCTTTTAGGTGGGATCTTATTGAAGGCTTAGATGAGACAACAACTTCAATCATCCCACACGCTTGGAAGGCTGGTAAACAAACTGAAATTCTTAGAAAGCAAATTCAAGCGATGCCTGATGGTGGAACATTTGTCATGTCTGCACCACCAAACCCTTTCCGCTGCCCTCCTGGTCCTTATGAAAGAGCCAGTTTAATTGCTGACTATTTTAAAAAACACAAACCTAAAGCAAAAATTATTATTTTAGATGCTAAAAACACACATTCAAAACAAGCTAAATTTCAGCAAGGGTGGTCAAAACACTATGGCTTTGGAACTGACAATTCAATGATTGAATGGGTATCCGAATTTGACGGTGGTGCCGTAAAATCAATTGATGCTAAAAAGAAAATTGTCACCACCGTTGAGGGTGAAAAAATCAAAGCCGATGTTATTAATTACATCCCAACCCAGAAAGCTAACGTTACCGCTGATAAGCTAGGGTTAGTCGATCAATCATTCTGGTGTACGATTGACCCAGAAACCTATGAATCAAAAATGATTGAAAACATTCATGTATTAGGGGATGCAAGTACAACTGGAATGGCAAAGTCAGCTTTTGCTGCAAATAGTCAGTCTAAAGTTTGTGGGGCAGCTGTTGCTAATTTATTAACAGGTAAAGAAGTCAATCAAACACCTGGACTTTTCAATCAGTGCTTCTCTCTCATTACGCCAACCCATGGAATATCTGTTCTTGATGCCTTTATGGTAAATAATCACGTTGTCGAAAGAACGGGTGGTGGTATCTTCCCTAAAGATGGAAAATACGCACGTGAAGCAGATTCTGCCAGAATGTGGTACGACAATATTACAGGTGAATTATTCAATTAACTGAATAAATACTCTCTTTCTGCCTATGCTAAAATAATGACCAATTAAACTATAGAGAATTGGTCATTGAAACAACATAGGCATAAAAAGCGTTTTGGGCAAAACTTTCTTAACAATCAAAAAATTATTGATCAAATTATTGCCTCAATCCGACCCAAGGCTGAACAGCACCTTGTTGAAATTGGACCTGGTGAAGCGGCTTTAACAAAACCTTTATTAAAAATTGTTAAAAAATTGGACATTATTGAAATCGATAATGACTTAATTAATCCATTAACGGAACGTTTTGGCAGCCTTCCTGCCTTTCATTTACATCATACTGATGCCCTAGCATTCGACTATGCAACGCTATTAAATGAGAAAAACCAAAACAAAAGTTTACGGATTGTTGGCAATCTTCCTTACAACATTTCTAGCCCCTTAATGTTCCATCTTTTGAGCTTTTCAAACCATATTCAAGATATGCACTTTATGTTACAAAAAGAAGTGGTTGAGCGTATTACCGCCGAACCCGGTTCAAAAACCTATGGTCGTTTAAGTGTTATGATGCAATATGCGTGTGAAGTGGAATCTTTATTTGATGTTGGAGCTGAAAATTTTACGCCTCCACCCAAGGTAACCTCTGCAATCGTTCGCCTAACGCCCTACTCTAAAAAACCATATCATGCTAAAGATGAAATGGTATTTAAAAAACTGGTCAAACAATCTTTCTCACAAAAACGTAAAACTTTACGCAACAATTTAAAAATCCTACTGTCGGATGAGCAAATAGAAGCATGTGGGATTAAACCTTCTGTCAGGGCAGAAAAATTAACGATGCGACAATTTGTTAAACTAGCAGATAAACTGACTGAAATACAAATCGATAAACAAAATGAGATAAACTAACATGGCTACCTATATTATTGGAGATGTGCACGGTTGCTACGATTCACTTCAAAAACTGCTCAAAAAAATAGATTTTCAGCCAAACCAAGATTGCTTATGGTTTGTTGGAGATGTAATTAACCGAGGGCCTGATTCACTTAAAACTCTTCAATTCATCATGTCGTTAGGTGATTCTGCCAAAATGACCTTGGGAAACCATGAGTTTCATTTACTTGCTGCCTATGCGGGGCTTGAAAAATTCAAAAATAAAACCGATACACTTACTCCCATTTTAGAACACAAAAAAGTAAAAAAAATAATCAATTGGTTACGCAGAAGACCCCTTATCATTCGTGACAAAAATCTTAAAATCGCCATGGTTCACGCTGGCGTACCACCACAGTGGAATATTAAAAAGGCAATGAAAAAAGCCAACAAAGTAGAGTCCGTTCTAACAAGTAAAGGTTGGAAAAAGAACATTGTTAAGCACTTCTTTGGCAACTCACCAAACTACTGGTCAAAAAAACTATCCCGTTGGGAAAAAATCCGTTACACGGTTAATTGCTTTGCTAGAATGCGTTATTGTGATGCCAACGGCACACTCGATTTTGACTTAAAAATGCACCCTGACAAAACCCCAAAAAAATCTATTTATAAACCTTGGTTTACTTGGAAAAATAGAAAAGCAGGCAATTATGAACTATTTTTTGGGCACTGGTCGACCCTTGGTGTAATTGATGCTTACAACATTCATACCACTGATACGGGTTGCTTCTGGGGAAATAAACTAACAGCCTATTGTGTCGAAAATAAACAAAGAATAACGGTGAATTGTAACTAATGTCTACACAAGCTACGAAAGTCAAAGAGAAAAAACGAAGCTCTCAAAATCTTGAAGCTGACCCAACTAAAGACACCCTTCCTACCGCAGAGCTCATGATAGATAGATTAAATAGCATTAACCTAGAGCAGTTTGATGTCGATGCACGAATGGACTTGCTTAAAGGTAAATGGAATTGGGTCTTTATCTTAACAATGCCTATTAGCGCTTTACTACTTGTTATTTTCACCCTACTGGGGATGTTTATTGCTGATAATTTTATTATCGGTTTTATTTTTTCTTCAATTTTAGTTTTTTCAATTGCAAAAATTATAGATGGCTATGAGAAACAATTTAGAAGACAAGCTAGAAAACAGATTAGCGATACAGTTGCTGAAATAGAAGGTGAGTTAGGGTTACTTCACCATTACAAAGAATTTCTACCAGCCAAATACCGTCATCTTTGGCAAACTACTCGCAAAAAGAATTTTTCCTATATTGAGCAATATAAAGCAGCAATCCTACTTTTGCAACGGCGTTTAGAGGTAGACAAATTTATCAAACTTTGGCATCTAAAATACCCTATGACAGATCCAGAATATGTAAAAGAAATACTTGAAGAGGAAAAAGCAGAAAAAAAACGTAAAGAAACCGCAGAAAAAAAACGTAAAGAAAAAAATCGGGCTCGAAAATAACCAAGCACAATGTTTAATTAAGGAGACACTTAACAACTGATTAAAATTCTGGCAACGCCAAGTTTTC